>NZ_DEIR01000023.1:0-85916 GCF_002352555.1 Psychrobacter sp. UBA2769
TGAATTGAAGACACGCTCTAATACGTGAATCTTTTAAAGGCATAGAAAAGGTGGGTTATGCTTTTGCATCCCACCTTTTTTATTTGTTCAGATTTGCATTTATAGCTTATTTTGCAATAGCTGCTTTACTAACACCATCAAGGGCTTTTGCGATGTTATCAATAGCAGTATCACAACCTTTTATATTATGACGCTCTTTGAGATATTCAGGATTGTTGTACGACAACCAAACTTTTTTATCGGCATCTTCACTGATGAGGATTTTTTGCGGTAAGTCAATGGCGACGCTTTGCTCGCAATTCATCAATGGCGTGCCCGCTTTCGGATTACCAAACATAATCACTTGCGTCGGTCTTAATGTTAAATCAACACCTTGCGCATTTTTCTGATGATCGACGCGCGCAAATACTTTCATGCCTTTGCTTTCGATAATCGCCGCCAGCTTATCAGCGGTATCTTGCACGGAGTGATGACTTTGCATCGTCACCAAACCCTTTTCAGTATTGATAGCAGTCATCGTTTTTGGCGTTGACTGCCCATTATCCGGCGCGTTTAAAATATTTTCAACACTGGCGCAAGAGGATACGGCCAAAGCTAGGGCCATAATAGAGATGATTTTAAGCATAAAAAGTCCTTTTTTATGGTGGTTGTTTATTCAGCGATTGATGGTTAGCAACATCGAATATTCATTGTGAGCTATAACATTACGCTTCATAGCATTGTGCGTAATAAACTGCGCATAGTAAAGGGTCGCATTACCACACCTCTTAAAGAATTAATAAGCCAAAACTAATTACACAGTCAAACGCTCTGCCAGATAATCTACGAGCAATCTAATCTTTGGCGATAAATGACGATTATGCGGATAAATAGCCCAAATGCTTTCTTCAGGCTCTCTATAGTTATCCAATAAGCTGACCAGCTCGCCTAATGCTAAGTACTGTTGCACATAATAGTCAGGCAGCTGCACGATACCCAGACCTTTTAACGCCGCATCGACTAGACTGTGACCGCTGTTATATTGCACCGTGCCAGACACGCGCAGGTTTTTTTCTTTATCAGCGTTCTTACCGTTTTCTATAAAATGCCAATAATCACGCGTGCCAAGTAAGCAGTTATGTTGACTCAGATCGCTCAAAGAATGCGGTGTGCCGTATTTTTCAAGATAAGCAGGTGCGGCACAGACAAAGTTGGTACGACGGCTGAGTTTTTTTGCCATCATGGTTGAGTCGCTTAATTTACCAATGCGAATCGCCAAGTCATAACCGCCATCAATTAGATCGATTTTTTGATTGCTCAAAAAAGCCGTCACTTCGATATCACTATATTGCACCATGAAATTATTGATTAGTGGCAACAGTTGCTGCTCACCATAAGTGACAGGGGCGGTCAGTTTAATCCTGCCTTGCGGCTTTGCTTGTAAGTTACTCACTGCTTGCTCAGCAGCATCCAGGCCATCGAGCACACCGCGGCAGTGCTGATAAAACACGCGGCCTTCTTCTGTCAGTGATACCTTGCGCGTCGTGCGATACAGCAATTTAATATTTAGTCGTTTTTCTAAAGCGCTTATCTGCCGACTAACCTGCGCGGTAGAAATGCCCAATTCTTTTGCGGCACGCGTAAAGCTCTCGTGTTCTGCTACATAGACAAACTCGCTAATACCATCCCAGCGCATGATTATTACCACTGTGTAAAAGATATTTGCAAATATAGCACATTGTTATCATTTCAGAAACGACTATAATGGTCATTATAAAATCAAACTTTTTACAGACCGCAACAATGGTGGCTTGCCTCTATTCAATAAGCCCTATAAGCTAAATTGGTCTGCGCTTAGTCAATGATAAAATTAATTAAAAGAGAGAATATTATGTCAGATAAATTTATTAAATCTAAAGCCGCCATCGCTTGGGGCCCGAACCAACCACTATCTATCGAAGAAGTGGATGTGATGCTGCCACGTAAAGGCGAAGTATTGGTAAAAATCATCGCCAGTGGCGTTTGTCATACCGATGCCTTTACCTTATCTGGTGAAGACCCAGAAGGCGTATTCCCAGCTATCTTAGGTCACGAAGGTGGTGGTATCGTTGAGCAAATCGGTGAAGGTGTTACTAGCGTGCAAGTGGGCGATCATGTCATTCCTTTATACACCGCAGAGTGCGGCGTCTGTAAAATGTGTACTTCAGGTAAAACCAATTTGTGTTCAGCCGTACGCGAAACCCAAGGCAAAGGCTTAATGCCAGACGGTACCACGCGTTTTTATAAAGATGGTGAGCCTATTTATCATTATATGGGCTGTTCAACCTTCTCTGAATATACGGTGTTGCCTGAGATTTCCTTAGCAAAAGTCAATAAAGAAGCACCGTTAGAGGAAGTTTGCTTACTTGGTTGTGGCGTCACAACTGGTATGGGCGCAGTGATGAACACCGCAAAAGTCGAAGAGGGCGCGACCGTTGCTATCTTTGGTCTAGGCGGTATTGGACTATCGGCGGTTATCGGTGCACAAATGGCAAAGGCCAGCCGTATTATTGCGATTGATATTAACGAAAGCAAGTTTGAGCTTGCCAAAAAATTGGGCGCAACAGATTGTATTAATCCAAAAGATTATGACAAACCAATCCAAGACGTTATTGTTGAATTAACCGATGGCGGCGTTGATTATTCGTTTGAATGTATCGGTAATGTCGATGTCATGCGTTCAGCACTTGAGTGCTGCCATAAAGGTTGGGGCGAATCGGTTATCATCGGTGTTGCTGGTGCTGGGCAAGAAATCTCAACCCGTCCATTCCAACTAGTAACTGGTCGCGTCTGGCGCGGCTCAGCATTTGGCGGTGTAAAAGGTCGCTCAGAGCTGCCAGGCTATGTTGAGCGTTATTTAGCAGGTGACATCCCACTACAGGATTTCATCACCCATACCATGCCATTAGAAGACATCAATGAAGCCTTTGATTTGATGCATAAAGGCGAGAGTATCCGCACGGTTATTCATTTTTAAGCATCATTATTAATTATAGGGATTGTAAATTTAGCCTTATAAAATAACAGTGTTATAAAACAAAAATGCCGCTCTTATTATGGGGCGGCATTTTTATGTTTATCGTTTAGTCTTTCTTAAAGCTATGCATATCTTCTAGCACTGCCGTGAATCTATCGTATAGCCAAGGTTCAATATCATCAATCACTTGACTATATAAATGTGGACCTATGGTTTCGATAATAAAGTCTAATAAAAACTTAGCGGGCAGATTACCAATATCGACATCAAACTCCGCGTTCATATAATCTCTCAGCTTATCCAAAACGATTTCTTCTGCTTCATCTGATAAGGTAATCAGTTTGTCTTTGCTCATATAAAACTATTCCTAAGAGACATGCCAATGACGATGTCCAATGTTTAAATGTTTACTGAAATTTCAATGACAGCTAAATGTTAAATAACCGTTAAATTAAGCAGTGCTCCTTTATTATCTACTCTTGCATAGTGGCCAATTGCTCTAAAATATTGACGTAATTTTCCACGCCCTGCGCGCCGCTGACCAAATGTCGCTCGTTAAAAATCATCGCCGGTACACTTTGAATGCCTTGCTGTTGCCAATGCTGCTCTTCTGCGCGCACCTCTTTAGCAAAACGCTGCTCTTCTAATACCGCGAGCGCCTCGCTACGATCAAGTCCTACTTCCGCGGCAATATCAGCAAGCACCGTATGGTCAGAAATATTGCGACCCTTGGTAAAGTGAGCGCTGAATAACGCCTGCTTTAAATCATGCATCGGCTTTTGCCCTTGCTGACCTGCCCAGTACAGCAGCTGATGCAGATTAAAAGTATTGTGCATGCGGGTATCGTCATTGAAATTAAACTCAAAACCGACTTCAGAGCCTGCCTCAGTCATTCTAATGCGGCTAGCGTCCGATTCTTCCTTGCTTGAGCCATATTTCTCCATGATATGCTCGCGCAAGTTTTGTCCTTCGCTTGGCATATTGCTGTTTAGCTCAAACGGATGCCAATGTATTTCATGTTCGGTATTGGTTTGCTTAAGCGCCTCAGCCAATTGACGGTAGCCGATAATACACCAAGGACAAACCACGTCTGAAACGATATCGATGCGGAGTGGCTGGTTTGATAATGTCTGCTTTGAATTTTCCATAAATTTCTGCCTATTTTATTGTTGATGTTTTATTTGTTTATAAAGGGTTTTTATAAGGCGGCTTATAAATAATTGGGTTAAATAATTGAGAATATCTGCTGTGCCAAATTATCGTAGCCTGTCCTAATACCTAATAAATGTGGATAGCGAGTAGAGGTTATATTAACCCAAAGAAGTCAGATAGTTTGACTAAAACACACAACCCATACACTCAAGAATTTAGCGCAAAACCATCATAAGAGATATTGGTTATCAGTATAAAATTTCTGAGATACCTGATATTGCTAACTGATTAGCGCTAAGCAGCCGAGGATTGTTAGCCAAGAAAATGCCGATAGTTATCAATCAATAACTCAGTTATGATATTGATAAGCCCGAATAGCCTATTTACGCTCAAAATCGTGGCTCGCTTGATTAATAATGAAAGCACTATCAAGCTTATACCTATTAATAAATACGAATGATGACCAATTAAAACCAAGGATGGATCAATGACTATTGCCTGCTTTAAGCCAAAATGGATGGACGAAGAGATTGAGATGCTGCATGAGAGTGCGCTTAAAGTCTTTAGAGATTGGGAAGCGCATGATGAAAAATGGCGTGAAAATGGCATGCTCGATCGTGAGGCTTGGCTGGAAGCTGGCGAGATGGGATTTTTATGTGCTTCAATGCCAGAAGAATACGGCGGCGCCGGTGGTGATTTTCGCCATGAAGCGGCGCTGATTTATGCACAATCTGAAGCCAATCAAGCAGGTTTCGGTGGCTTTTTACATTCAGGGATTGTCGCGCCTTATATTTTACATCACGGTACTGAAGCGCAAAAGCAGGCATGGCTACCCAAAATGGCAACCGGCGAATTAATCGGCGCAATAGCTATGACTGAGCCGGGCACAGGCTCAGATTTGCAAAACATCAAAACCTATGCAGTCAAAGACGGCGATGACTATATTATCAACGGCTCAAAGACTTTTATTACCAATGGTCAACTGGGTAATTTAATCATCGTTGCCTGTAAAACTGACCGCTCCCTTGGCGCTAAAGGCGTCTCCTTAATCGTCGTCGAAACTGACAATGCGCCGGGGTTTGAGCGCGGCAAAAAGCTTAAAAAACTTGGCATGGCATCACAAGATACTTCTGAGTTGTTTTTTAATAATATGCGCGTGCCGCAAGCCAATTTATTGGGTACGGTCGAAGGCTTAGGCTTTGCACAATTGATGCAAGAGTTACCGCAAGAGCGTTTAATTGTGGCATTAGCAGCGATTGGGGCGATGAAACTGGCATTGGACTTGACCATTGACTACACCAAAGAGCGCACCGCTTTTGGCAAGCCTGTTTGGAGCTTCCAAAATACCCGCTTTAAATTGGCCGAATGTAATAGCCATTATATTGCCTCTAGTGCCCTTTGCGATGCTGCTATCGAAGCCTTGGTAGAGAAAAATCTGACAGTACAGCATGCTGCTTTAATTAAATATTGGGTAACCGAAAAACAATGTATCGTCATGGATGAGTGCGTACAGTTATTTGGCGGTTATGGCTACATGATGGAGTATCCGATTGCGCGCTTATATGCTGATGCGCGGGTGCAAAAAATCTACGGCGGTACCAATGAGATTATGAAAGAGCTGGCGTCACGCTTTATGTGATTTTTCATTTAAACCAATCTTTAAAACTACAGGTTTTTAAAACTACAAGTTTCTAAGATTACAGGCTTCTAAGAATACAAAAATTTAAGACTATAAGGACATAGCATGATTCAGACGGCTTATATTTACGATGCCATTCGTACCCCGCGCGGCAAAGGCAAAGCAGGCGGTAGCTTAAACCAAGTAACGCCTATTTGGTTAGTTCGTACCTTACTTAATGCCATGCAGCAGCGCAATGATTTAGATACCAGTTTGGTCGATGACGTGGTGCTCGGCTGCGTGACGCCAGTCGGTGAACAAGGTGCAGACATTGCCCGTATTGCGGTCATTGATGCAGGCTGGCATGAAACCGTCGCTGGATTAACTTTATCGCGTTTTTGCGCCTCAGGGCTTGAGTCCATTAACTTGGCAGCCAGTAAAATCATGTCGGGAATGGAAGATATGGTAGTGGCAGGCGGTGTAGAATCGATGAGCCGCGTGCCGATGGGCTCAGATGGCGGTGCGTGGGCAACCGATCCGCGCGTGAATGCTGCCACGGGCTTTGCGCCGCAAGGGGTGGGTGCTGATACCATTGCAACGCTTGAAGGCTTTAGTCGCACGGACGTTGATGCCTTTGCCACCGAATCGCACGCGCGTGCTGCTAACGCATGGGCTGCTGGTTACTACGATAATGCGGTAGTGCCTGTACATGATTTAAATGGTCGTTTGCTACTTGATAAAGACGAGACCATTCGTCCTAACACCACAGTTGAGACGTTAGCAGGATTAAAACCGTCTTTTGCCAAGCTTGGCGCGATGGGCTTTGATAGTGTATTGCTAGATAAATACACCAGTATCGAGCGTATCAATCATGTCCATCACGCGGGTAACTCCTCTGGTATCGTTGATGGCGCTGCGCTTTGTTTATTGGGTAGTGAAGCGGCGGGTAAAAAAGCAGGCTTGCGTCCGCGGGCGAAAGTCATTATGGCGTCCGTCATCGGTTCTGAGCCATCTATCATGCTGACTGGTCCGACGCCTGCTTGCCAAAAAGCGCTGAAGAAAGCTGGTATGACCGCCGCTGATATAGACCTCTGGGAGATTAACGAAGCCTTTGCTGCGATACCGATGAAGACGGCAAAAGATTTGGGCGTTTCACTCGATAAAGTTAACGTCAATGGCGGCGCGATTGCGATGGGTCATCCACTGGGTGCAACAGGTGCGATGCTGCTCACTACCGTCCTTGAGGAGCTTGAGCGTCGCGACCTCAAAACCGCTATGATTACACTTTGTGTTGGCGGTGGTATGGGCATCGCGACCATCATTGAGCGTGTATAAGTTGTCATTAATACTAGTGATTAAATAAGATATTTGAATGTAAAAAAGGAAGAATAATGAGCATGGACTGCACCCAGATAATGAATGAGCTGGCAAACTTTTCTGCTAAACGTGATGATGAAGGTATTGTGACCGTCACTATTGATCAAGCTGATCGAAAGATGAATGTGATTGATGATAATTTTAATCACTCGTTTGCAGCTTTGAGCGACGCTTTTATCAATGATGAATCCGCTAAAGGCTTAATTATCACCTCAGGTAAAGACAGTTTTATTGCGGGCGCTGATATCGATCAGCTGGCGAACATTCAAACCCATGAGCAAGCTTTTGAGCTGGTTGAGAACCTCAAATCAAGTATGCGTCAACTTGAGAAATGCGGTAAACCTGTCGTTGCTGCGATGACTGGCACTGCGCTTGGCGGTGGCCTTGAGGTGGCATTGGGCTGTCATTATCGACTCGCTATCGATGCGCCTACCGCCAAATTTGGTCTGCCTGAGGTAAAGCTAGGTCTATTGCCCGGTGGCGGTGGTACTCAACGTCTGATGCGCCTCATCGGCATGCAAAAGTCGCTTGAGATGATGACCCAAGGTCAGATAGTCAGTGCGAGCCGGGCAAAGGAACTGGGCTTTATCGATGCATTGGCAAGTAATAAAGCTAATATGCTCAGCCAAGCTAAAGTATGGATTAAAGCCAATCCTAACGCGCAGCAGCCATGGGATATCAAGGGTTTTAAAATTTCAGGGGGCAATGCCAATCAACCAAAAAACGCGCAAATGCTCTCTATTGCCCCAGCCATGGCCTATCAAAAATCACATGGCAATTATCCCGCTATTATTCATATTATGTCTTGTGTTTTTGAAGGCAGTTTGCTCGATATCGACGCTGGGCTTGAAGTGGAATCCAGTTACTTCGTCGCTTGTGTGCTGTCGCCCGAATCGAAAAATATGATTACCTCGATGTGGACGCAGCTCAATCAAATTAAAAAAGGTCAGTCACGTCCTAAGGGTTTTGAGCGTCAAAAAGTAAATAAGGTTGCAGTACTTGGCGCCGGCATGATGGGCGCGGGGATTGCTTATGTTGCTGCCAAAGCTGGCATCGATGTGGTGCTATTAGATACCAGTATTGAGAACGCCAATCAAGGCAAACAATATTCAGAAAAGCTATTGGATAAAGCCATTGACCGAGGTTATGCAACCGAAGCTAAGAAAGTGGCGTTATTAAGTAAAATCCAAACCACGACATCTTATAACGATATTGCAGGTTGTGATTTGGTCATCGAAGCGATGTTTGAAAATCGTGATATTAAAGCCAAGTGCACCGAGCAGGCCGAAGCGATTATTCCTGAATCAGTCGTCTATGCGTCTAATACCTCAACCATTCCTATCACCAGCTTAGCGGTAGCAAGCAAACGTCCGACGCAATTTATCGGGCTGCACTTTTTCTCACCCGTCGATAAGATGCCCTTGGTTGAAATTATCATGGGCGCGCAGACCGATGATGCCACTTTAGCCAAAGCCTTTGATTTTGTGCTGCAAATTGGCAAAACGCCTATCGTCGTCAATGACAGTCGCGGTTTTTATACCTCGCGTGTGTTTGATACTTATGTGTCAGAGGGCATCGCGATGTTAGGCGAGGGCGTGCATCCGCGCCGTATCGAGGTCGCAGGTCTTAAAGCTGGCATGCCGATGCCGCCACTGGCGCTGGAAGACGAAGTCTCGCTTGATTTATCGATGTTGATTATGGCGCAGTCTAAAAAAGATACGCTTGCTGAGGGTAAAGAATGGGTCAGCCACCCTGCAGAAGCGGTACTTACTACGCTGGTAAAAGACCATGAACGTTTGGGTAAAAAAGTCGGCAAAGGTTTTTATGATTATGCGCAAAATGCTGAGGGTAAAAATGATAAGCAGCTATGGCCAAAGCTGACTGAGCTATATCCGCCACTCGCTGAACAGCCCGATATGCAAGAGCTGATTGATCGCCTGCTTTATATCCAAGCCAATGAGTCAGCGCGCTGCTATGAAGAAGGGGTTTTGCGTTCTGTCGCTGAAGCTAACGTAGGCCCTATCTTTGGTTGGGGATTTGCCCCGCATCAAGGCGGCACCTTACAATTTATCAATGCCACAGGTGTAGAGAAGTTCGTTGAGCGTAGTCGCGAGCTTGCCACAAAATATGGCGCACGTTTTGAGCCTGCCCAGATTTTGGTTGAGATGGCTAATAAAGGCGAGGTGTTTGCAGATGGTTAATAGTGATTCAATGCCTAGCTCTTCAATACCCAGTTATTCAACGCCCAGCTCTTCAATGAACAGTCATTCAATGACAGATATGATGACTGATTGCTTACATGGTTTAAAGGTAGTCGATTTGACGCGTAATCTACCCGGTCCATTTGCCACCAGATTACTTGCTGATTTGGGAGCAGAGATTGTCAAAATCGAACCAGAAAACGGTGACCCAGGACGGGCGTTTGGTGAATTGTTTAAAGCTTTAAACCATGGGAAGTACTGCGAAAAAATCGATTTTCGCAGTGCAGCAGGGATTGAAACTATCAAAGCCCATATCAAGGATGCCGATGTCATGCTTGATAGCTTTCGTCCTGAAGTGCTGCTAGGTATGGGTTTAGATGCTGCCACTTTACATGCTATCAATCCAAAGCTCGTCATGATATCTATCACTGGTTACGGGATTGCTGATGCTCTTGATGAAACGGCTGAATCTTGGACGGCCAAAGCGGGTCACGATATCAATTTTATGGCGATGAGTGGGACTTTGGCACAATTAAAGACCGCTACAGGCGAGCAAGCCATGCCCAATATGCAGTTTGCCGACCTGGCTGGTGGCAGTGATACTGCCGTCATTGCCTTATTGGCCGCGGTATTTGCTGCCAAAAACACGGGGCGCGGGCGCCATATCGCCGTCAGCATGACGCACAGCTTATATCATCATTTAGTAATGCCAAAAGCGACTGCCGATATGATGGAAAACATAAATGGACAACGCCCAGAGCCTCAGAATGATTTTTTAGGCGGTGTGTTACCTTGCTATCGATTGTATAAAACCCAAGATGGTCGTCATATGGCAGTCGGCTCGTTAGAGCTAAAGTTTTGGCAGTTATTATGTGCGACATTAGAGTTAACTGAATATAGTAATGCGCATTGGCAGCGCGGCTTTATGCCAAATACCGCTGAAAGTAAAAAAGCCGAGCAAGCCATGACAGAAAAGTTTGCCAGTCAAACATTAGCGCATTGGCAAATGGTATTTAGCGACGTCGATGCTTGTGTGACGCCTGTACTCACGCTTGCAGAAGCGCAAAGCCATCCGTTATTCGCCCATCAAGATACATATCAGGCAACGGCTGGTTGGCAAGTGCTTGCGATGGCGTAATATGGTATTAGATAGTTAAAAGATAGCAGATATCAGGCTTATGATGACAATGCAATAACCAAACTTAAATAGTAACAGGGCTACTCGAATCTATTACTACCGTCATACAAGAGTGTAAATGCTCTGCGATATAATTTAATTTTTATTAAATAGGAGGAGAGTATTATGAGTCGTACATTGTGGCTGGTGGTTGGTATCATTAGTATTCTTGGCGGTATCTTTGCTTTTTTCAATCCTCTTAGCGCCAGTTTCGCTGCTGAACAACTGGCTGGGTTTGTATTCCTTCTTGTTGGTATCTTACAGTTTATTGCCCTGTTCCGTGCTTATACCACGACGGGTAAAGTGCTAGCGGCCATTGGCGGTGTGCTTGGCATATTTATCGGTATTGAGCTGCTACAAAACCCGCTACAAGGTATTTTAACTTTGACCATGGTAATTGCTATCTTATTTATGGCAACAGGTATCGTCAGAGTAATAGTTGCTTTTGGTTTACGTAGAACCGTTGCTTTTGTGCCGATATTAATCTCAGGGCTTATCTCGATTGCGTTGGCTATCATGATATTTACCAGCTATCCGCAGTCAGCGACCTATATTCTTGGCGTCCTATTAGCCGTTGAGCTGATATCTAATGGCATCTCATTAATCATGTATTCACGTGTGCAACCACCTTTGGTTAGACCCTTATAAACTTATAAACTCGTAAACATATAAATGACACTAGCAATAAATCACGCTATAAAATGCATAAAAAAGACGCCGTGAAATGGCGTCTTTTTTTATTATATAAGTTATTGGTTTTTCAGATTTTAACGCGAAAAGGTCAAAATATGCCCTTTAAAGGGTAGCTCAAGATAAGTGGTGTCCTCAGGTTTAACGTGCTTACTGCTAAAACCAAATTCAACCATCTTATTGGTCAACTTGTTTTTGCGCCCGCGCCCAGGGTCAACGACAATAACTTCACAAGTTGGCAGTGCATGACGTTCGATAAACTCCGCCAAGATATCAATATGCTGGTCTTCATACAGCAAATCGCTACCGATAATGATATCAAACTTACCAAGATGGCTATTGTCTTCAGCCCAGTCTAAGCGCTCAAAGTTAATCTCTTTATTATTATTTAGTGTGGTATTTCTATCAAGGAAATACTCAACTGTTGGATGATAATCAGTCGCTGTGATGTCAGCATGTCTATGGTTGAGTAGCAGACTAGAGAGCGCCATACCGCAGCCAACTTCTAAGATACGCTTGCCCGCAATATCATAATCAAGCATATGATTGGCGAGCACCAAGCTTGATGGCCAAATCACGCCAAACATCGGCCATGACGCCGAGCAAATACCGAGGTCTGATGCCTCATTATCAGGGTCACTAAATTGTTGATTGTCACGTAAAGTACAAATGTGGATGTCGGTGCTGCCAATTTCAATCGTTTGATAACGCACGCGCACGGTGGTCAGCGAAGTCATAAACTGTCCTAAAAAATAAGCAAGAATGCAAGGTTTGGCAAAGGCTGCCACTTTCGGGGATGGTAATTAGTAAAAGGGTGGGTTAACGCTTGGAGATGGGAAAATGTAGCAATATCTAAATATAAGAATGTAGAAATGTTATAACAATCTGTATAGCTATACAGTATGCAAAATAATCAAATGGTTGCCGCTAGTATGACCTAACATCTGACAAGTTGTTGTTAATTCTAAGGGTATTATTATTACTGTGTGATTTTATAAAAATAGAAGCCGATTTTAGACAGATAGTTATTATTATAATGTTTAAGCTATAGCTATAAAAATGCACCGCTTATGGTTAAAGGGCGCATTTATATGAAGCAGATTAGTTTTATTGAGTACAGATTTAATTAATGATAGTGTTAATAATGATGGCTTTAATAAAGAACGGGTTTAATTCGTAAATCTAAGCCCAGAGGTTTTTAGTGCCCATACCAGCTCAACAAAGGCGCGATTGTTGGTCAAAGGTTCGCCATCGATGATAAGCACGTAGCCTGAGCCATCAATCCATAAAAATACAAAGCTGGTTTCAGGAATCAGCAAATCGACTTGCTGAAAGAAAGAGATAGCTTGGCTTTCTACTGCCCAGCCGCGTTGTTTTTGGCGCAACATAAAACCTGAAAAGTCAGCCGCCGCCACACTCAGCATATCGGCTTCTTCTTGGCTATAGCCAATCCGCGCCAAACAAAACCCTTCATCAGAGCCAATTGCCGCACGGCGTTTCCCAGACAAGCTTGAAACCACATAAGGTAAAAACTGGTCTAATGGCAAGTTTGGCGCAGGCAAAAATAGCGACAGCTTCTCAATCCAGCCATGTTCCAAAAAGCTGTCTAGCCATTGGTCAGAATAACGCTCGAGCCAATCAGCGGCTAACAAAGTTTCGTTATAGGACAATAAGTCTTGTAGTGATAACTGCTCAGCCGTTGGTTCACTTTGCGAAAATGCCTCAAAAATGCCGGCTGGGGTCAAAGTCAGATAGGTTTTATCAGCGTTTAAATAAGAAGACATAGCGGCTACCCGTTAGATGGATTTTTTATGATGGGGTTAAAAATGATTGAGGCTTTAAGCGTCTTGTACATTTTTAGTTTGGTCAAGTTTTTGCTGACAATGATTCCAGCGCTCATCGAATTGCCAATCACTTTTGCCCAAGCGAAACCACACCAAGGAGAACGCCAGACGGTCATGACGAGCGATACAATGGGCAAAAAACTCGTTTTCGATTTGCTCTATGGTGTCCCAGTCTTGATTATCGCGCGCGAGCATCAAGTCGCTAGTGATATCTTTAGCGATTTCTTTGGCGTCATCACTACTGATGCGCAGCCGCTGGCTTTGTTCATTTAACGATGGCGATACCAGTACGCTCCAGCGCGTTGCTAGCATGCTGTTTTTTTGAATATAGCTTTTTTTATCAATACAATCGCGAAAGCCTTGTTCGATATGCGGCAGCATGCGACCTTGCAAGCGGGTAAACATATTGGTGACATCATAGGGGATGTCATACCAGCAGCCATAAAAGAAATCGGCCACCGCGCCTTGCAGCGGCTCTTTTTCGTTTAGCAGTAGCGCGGCATTGATACGTTGTTCGTGAAAATGACGATTATTGGGGGCGATAAATATCTTACGTGAGTAAAGACGATAGACGCGCCGCGCCGCCATTTCACTTTCTTTGATGAGATCTAAATCAGACATAAGCGTGTCCTGTTAGTCATAGCTGTTATTCAATAAGTGCGGTTTAACAGTTATTGTTTAGCGCTATTAAACAACCACTATGACTTAAGTAAGATGCCAATTAACCATGAATCATGAATCATGAACAATGAATCTGCTAATCAAGTAAGGTTTGCATTAAATCAATCATAAATTCAGCGTCTTCTTCGTCCATGGCTTCAAAACCTTGCGGCATGCCAAGTTCAGCCAAGGCTTCTTTACCATCATCATCGTTATGCAGGTTAAGAATCGCATCCATCAAGATATCAGTATCAGGGAAGCCGTCTTTAATCAATAAGACGTGGCTGATATCTGCCAAATCACTCTCAATTAGCACTGATAGCTGTGCTTTGGTTAGACGTGAAAAACTATGGAAAATCTCCGCCATAAAGAATGCCACTTGCGCATCACCTTTAATCACTTGGCGCGCTGCCGCTTGATAAGTCTCAGTCACCGTCCAATTAAGGTCGGCTTCTGCTATATCGACCGCTTCAAGCAGGCGTAAACCAATCAGCTTGACATCACGATTATCGGCCATCGCCACGGTAGCGCCAGCTTTGATGTCCTCTAGGCTATTGATATCGCTATTGGCGGCAGCGGTGATGACCATCTCATCAGATTTGCCGATAGGGCGCGCAACCGCACGGTAGCCTTGCTCACGGATAAGGGTCGCAGCATCAAAAGGATTGGCATAAATAACCTGAATATCGCCTTGATTGATAATGCCTTGTTGCTCAGCCTGCGAGGCGGGTATGTTTAGGTGCATATTGAGATTGGCACGCTTTTGAATCAAAGTGTTAAACATGTGCCAGCCTGCAAAACGCTCAGGCGAAAAATCAGGGGCGATTAACATATTATGTGTCGTCATGATTTAGCCTTCCTCGTCTTGTTTCATTTGGGCATATTGAGCGATTGCCGCATCAATCTTGCTGCGTGATGGCTTACGGCGCACCGAAGTATAGCCAACGGTTTCGCCGCGGCGCACGTTTGGCACCACAGTGGCATACACCCAATAATGGCTGCCATCTTTACATAAGTTTTTCACATAGCCATGCCATTTTTGCCCAGCAGCAGCGGTCGCCCATAAGTCTTTATAGGCCGCTTTTGGCATGTCAGGGTGACGTAAAATATAATGCTGCTTGCCAATTAATTCATCGACGTCATAGCCGCTAATCTCGACAAAGGCATCATTAACGTGCGTCAAAACGCCGTTTAAATCGGTACGTGACACAATCAGCTTACCATCAGGGTAAGGGCGTTCGATACCGGTATCATAAACAGTGCGCGAAGTGCCATCGTGATAAGTCATGCTGACTTGTTCGGCAGGCATCTCAGGCTTCATGGCGTCGGGGAGTGGAGAACCCATTGTAATCTCCTTTATTTATCATTATTTTGATAATTATTAAAAAGCGGATTTGGTTTCAGTTTATGGCCTGACATCTATCGTTAAAATTTATTACGTAAGCCGCTGTCTGAAACCAAATGGTTAAACTCAAATAAAACACTTAACTGCTAAAACAGCTAAATAAGGCTCGATATATGCTCGATACTGGCTTTATAGTGATGAATCTTGCAAAGTCGCCCAAAGCTAAACAGGTATCAATGTTAATCATCTATATCAACAACCACCTATTCAACAATCAGCTATTCAACAATCAGGCATTCAATATAAACAGTGTGCATTACCTTAAATAATTTTTATAAGACAGAGCGTCAATTTTCATTTAAAGTGTTGTTTATTAAAATATTGTTTCTAAAGCGATTTATCGTATGAATGTGGTATAACACTGTATCGACAAACCTTTAAATTTAGCAGTTAAATCAGTTTTGCAAGGGCTTCAGAGGCCCGTTTAATGTCTAAGAAAATCAAGCCCAGTTTGGCATTTGGTTTTGCCATAATGGTTAATACCGCTTCATCGCCTGATGAAGTCATAATCACGTAGCCTTTTTCGCCTTGGATCATAATACGGTCGATGCTACCACGAGCCAATTCACGACCTGCGCGGTCACCCAATGACAATAAAGCGGCAGACATCGCGCCAACACGGTCTTCATCAACGCCTGTCGGCAAGGCTGATGCAATCATAAGACCGTCGTTAGAGATAAGGGCAGATGCTTCCACATCGGCTGATGAGCTGTTTAGGTCTTCTAAGATTTGCTGGAATGAATCTGTACGCATAACAATTTCTCTGTAACGAGTGATTAAATGGAAAAAGTGACACAATAAGAAGGAATAAAATCTTCAATAGTCTTTGATGAGCGGGCAATATTATAAACCCTTACTATTAGCATTGATATAGAGAAACTCTCGTTAAAGGCTGAAAGTTGCTTATTTTTAACCTTTGAGTGCACTTTTTTGACCGTCTATTTTAGACAGTCTTTTATTAGTAAATATAAGTTGGTTATTATTAATGTGTTTTACCAGTTTGAATCTTTTCTAATAATCTCAATCGTTAAATAAAACAGTGAATGCCATGTCATCGTCCTATGTTTTGTCGGTGCACTGGCATTAGAAAAGCCAAATAAATGTAAAGGTTTTTTGACCGATGAGTTTTCACGACCACGTCGTCGATAGCCTATAATGAGAAAAATGTCCATTATAACTTTTCATGATGGCGATATTTACTAGACTTATACACCAAAAAAATGATATATAGTTATGAGATAAAACTTGTTTGTGCTTCTGGGTTTATGATTTAGAAACACAATCAGTTGGCTTCTAATCCCACCAGTTCCTATACCTAGCACCCAGCAGCGTATAGGCACGATTTCAATCCCACGCTCGCGTTTTGCATCCCATCGTTTGCGGTTAAGCGATAAAACGCCGGTGTAAATCAGCATGATTACAATTTTTACCCTAAGGAACCTATATGAGTATCAGTCAGGCAATCGAAAAAGTCGAAGCACGTTACGCCCACCAACCTGAGTTTATTCAGGCGGTAAAAGAAGTTGCAATCACCATTGCTCCGCTATACGACGCCCACCCGGAATATGATACTTTTAAAATATTTGAGCGCCTGGTTGAGCCTGACCGTGTTTTCGCTTTTCGTATCAACTGGGAAAACGATAAAGGTGAAGTACAGGTAAACCGCGGCTGGCGTGTGCAGTTCAGTAATGCCTTGGGTCCTTATAAAGGGGGCGTACGCTTCCATCCTACCGTCAACCAATCGGTACTAAAGTTTTTAGGGTTTGAGCAGATTTTTAAAAATGCTTTGACAGGTTTACCAATGGGCGGCGCTAAAGGTGGTGCTGATTTTGATCCTAAGGGTAAGTCTGACAGCGAAATCCGTCGTTTTTGCTACGCCTTTATGCGTGAGCTGCATCCTTACATCAGTAAAGACATCGATGTGCCGGCTGGTGATATCGGTGTCGGCGGACGCGAAGTCAGCTATATGTTTGCGATGTATAAGAACCTGACGCGTGAACACGGCGGTGTCTTGACTGGTAAGGGCGTGGGTTTTGGTGGTAGCTTGATGCGTACCGAAGCGACTGGCTATGGCGCGGTTTATTTCCTAGAGAGTATGCTTGCTGCGCAAAACGACAATATCAAAGGCAAAAAGGTACTGATATCAGGTGCTGGTAACGTGTCACTACATGCTGCTGAAAAAGCGCATATGCTGGGTGCAACGGTACTGACCGTATCTGACTCACAAGGGACGCTTTATGATGCAAATGGCATGGATCAAGAAAAAATTGATTGGCTAAAACAGCAAAAAGCCCAAAGCAAGCCATTGTGTGACTATGTCGATGTGTATGGTGGTGAGTGGTTGGCCAAGCAAAAGCCATGGCATATCAAAGGTGATATCGCCATTCCATCAGCGACCCAAAACGAAGTCAACGAAGACGATGCCAAGTTAATGGTTGAAAACGGCATCAAATATATTGCCGAAGGCGCTAACATGCCATTGACCGCTGAAGCGATTGATTACGTTCGTCTGCACCGTGTGCACTATGCGCCAGGTAAAGCGGCCAATGCCGGCGGCGTTGCCGTCTCTGGTCTTGAGATGTCGCAAAACTCAGTACGCCAATATAAAACCTTTGAAGAAGTCGATGAGCGCTTAAAGTGCATCATGAAAAACATCCATGACTGCGCCGCTGAAGCGTCAGAAAATTATGGTCAGACTGATAATGGCTATATCGACTATATGACCGGTGCCAATATCGTTGGCTTTAAGCGTGTGGCTGATGCGCTATGTGCTTATGGGATTTTGAACTAAGCATTTCTTAAAAACTAACGCTGTCTCTTAAAAGCCGCGCTTATCTTATATGATAGGCGCGGTTTTTTTATAGCTGGTTTTATTTAAAAGTTGAGACATAAATATTTATCAGCCAGTAGATGCTAGCAATCTTACCCATGCTCACTGTTTTTGTACGTTTATCCTTACCCAATTACGTTAGTATAGGAGTAAGTCAGTGTTGCATAATCAGCATGGTCGGTTAAAATTATTATTAATGTTAACCGTCACTTAGCGTGACCTATGCAACATAATATAAAAACAGTATTGAAAAATATCTTTAGCATCCTCAAATCGGGAAGCCAAAGCCAAGCATGACAGTCAATAGGCGCGATTTTTAGTCAAAACTGTTTGCTCGTTTTCTCCCTATTTGTTGGTCTGATATTTTTTTGCATTATTCACCTACTTTATAAGGACGTCTTATGAAACGTCGTACTCTTTTAGCCCTTGCCGCCAGCACCTTACTGCTTGCCGCTTGTAATCAGTCACCTACTACTGACGCCGAAACCAATGCAGCTGACAGTGCCGCAACAGGTGGTTCTGATTTGCTCCAGCGTATCAATAATGGCGGCACCATCAACGTCGGTACTGAAGGCACTTATCCGCCGTTCACGTATCATGATGAGAGCGGTAAGCTTACTGGTTATGATGTCGAAGTGACGCGTGCCGTTGCTGACAAACTAGGCGTTGAGGTTGAATTTAAAGAAACCCAGTGGGATGCGATGCTGGCAGGACTCGACTCCAAGCGTTTTGATATGGTCGCCAATCAGGTCAGTCTAACCACCCCTGAGCGTTTAGCAAAATATGATAAAGCGACCGCTTATAGCTGGTCAGGCGCGGTAGTATTAGCACCAACTGATGATAATCGTTATAGCTCGTGGGAAGGCCTAAAAGGTCTACGTTCAGCGCAGTCGCTTAGCAGTAACTATGGCGAGCTAGCCGAGCGTTATGGCGCAGAAGTCGTCCCTGTAGACGGTATGGCGCAAGCGATTCAATTGGTCAAACAAGACCGCGCTGACTTTACTATGAATGACAATCTTGCCGTATTGGATTATCTAAAGAAATTCCCCGACAGTGCGCTTGAGATTAAACTGACGGCCCCTGTTAGTGAGCAGACCGGTTCGGGATTGGTATTGCTAAAAGGTGATGATGCCGTTGTTGCAAAACTAGACGAAGCCATGGCTGCGCTAATCGCCGATGGGACGCTAACCAAACTTAGCGAAGAATTCTTTGGTGCTGATATAAGTCAACAAAAATAATGCTCGCTTCGATCACGTCTATGTTAGCTGAACTACTGGCACTACTGCCATTTATGGACCCTGCGCGGGCGCAAATTGTCATCAATTCGTTTTGGCCAATGCTCAAAGGCGGTATCTATTTTTCGATACCGCTGGCATTGATTTCATTTGCGATTGGTATGGCCATTGCGCTGACAGTGGCGCTGATTCGTATCGTGCCGCGTGCTGGTTGGTTCCATGAGATTATCTATAGACTTGCCCGCATTTACGTGTCTGCCATTCGCGGCACGCCGATGCTGGTGCAGCTATTTATTATTTTTTATGGGCTGCCAAGTGTTGGCTTAAAGCTTGATCCCTTTCCATCTGCGATTATAGCTTTCTCGTTAAATATCGGTGCTTATGCGTCAGAGACGGTACGTGCCTCGATTTTGTCTATTCCAAAAGGGCAATGGGAAGCAGGCTCAACCGTCGGCTTGACGTATCTACAGACCTTTCGCCATGTGATTTTGCCGCAAGCGTTACGCGTTTCAGTGCCACCGTTATCCAATACCTTTATTAGTTTGGTAAAGGATACGTCGTTGGCATCATTGGTACTGGTCACTGAGCTATTTAAAGAAGCCCAGATTATCACCGCGCGTAACTATGAGTTTATGCTGGTCTATACTGAAGCGGCGGTTATTTATTGGGGTATTTGTCTGTTCTTGACCTTTATCCAAGGTAAGCTTGAAACCCGACTCGACCGCTATGTGGCTAAGTAGTTTATCTGCTCATCTACTCATTTTACGACAGTTTTAGCAATATCTGCATGTAGCATTAACCGCGTAACAGGAACTTTTATGATTCAAGTCAGCAATATTCACAAAGCCTTTGGTAGTAATCAAGTGCTCAAAGGCATTGATTTGACCATTCATAAAGGTCAAGTGGTTGTGATATTAGGACCGTCAGGCTCGGGTAAAACCACCTTTTTGCGTTGTCTAAATGCGCTAGAAATCCCTGATCAAGGGGTTATTGCTTTTGATGATGGTAGCTTGACGGTCGACTTTGCTACTAAGCCTAAAAAGAAAACCTTGCTGGCACTGCAACGTAAAGCTGGGATGGTATTTCAGTCTTATAATTTGTTTCCGCATAAGACCGCGCTTGAAAACTTAATGCTTGGGCCGACGGTGGTACAAGGACAAAGTAAAGCGCAAGCACGCGAGCAGGCTTTAGCATTACTCGAAAAGGTCGGGCTATCGGATAAAGCGGATTTGTACCCGTTTCAGCTATCTGGTGGTCAGCAGCAGCGAGTTGGTATTGCCCGTGCGCTGGCTATTGAACCGTCGTTACTGTTGTTCGATGAGCCAACCTCTGCGCTTGATCCAGAGCTGGTACAAGATGTCCTTGGAACGATGAAGCAGCTGGCCTCTGAAGGCTGGACGATGGTTGTGGTGACCCACGAAATTAACTTTGCCCGTGATGTCGCTGATCATGTGGTCTTGATTGAAGACGGTGTGGTGGTCGAAGAGGGCAGCGCGCAGCAGTTATTTGAGCAATCAAAGCATCCACGCACGCAAGCGTTTTTACAGCGTATCACTGAATAGTTAGAATGATTCAAGGTCTTAATCAAGCTTATATGCTGTAAGTATTCTATTGTAAAATAAGGTTTTTAGACACAGACAAGCGGTTAAGCAAAATCCCCAACTATGATGTCATGGCTGGGGATTTTTTTGTCTTATAAAAACCAATAGAACGTGAGACTAAACCTTTTGCCGTCTCTTTAACCAACGCGGTACACGAGTGGTCGTACCATTTAACACCGCATTAAATAAAGCCGCTAGTAGAATGAGTACCACGCCTAAATATTGAATCCATGATAATGACTGATGCAGTAATAGCGTCGCTAAAGCAATCGCCGTCAACGGCTCAAAGATAGTAAAAACCGATGCACGAGTGGCAGGCAGCTTCTCCAAGGCCTTCATATAGAGGGCAAAGGGCACGACCGTTCCAATCAAAGACAGTCCCAAGGCGTAGCCCCACGTATGCAAAGGCAAAGTTAATAATTGCCCATACGTTTTATAGGTCTCGGGTAGTAAAAGTAATACGCCAGCACTGATAATGATAGAAGTAAAAAACACCAAAGGAGCAGGGTGCGCATAGTGCATCGCGCGCTTGCCGAGTACGCCATAGAGGGAATAACATACGCCTGATAGCAGCCCAAGCACAATGCCCCAGTTGACCTGTGCCGCATCGCCTAACATGGTTAAACCAACACCAAATACTGCCATGAGCGCCAGTAATGCTGACTGCCGAGTAATGGATTCATTCAGCAAAACTGCCGAAAATAATAAGCTAAAAACGGGCGCGGTATAAAGCAAGGCAACGGCAGGACCTGCACCAACATAGATAACGGCAAAGAAATAGCATACCGACATGCCGAGTACGCCAATCAACGATTGTATCGCCAGTCCAAGCCACTGCTTTGGACGCAGCTTAATGAGGTATGGCCATAGCTTTGGTAACATAATGAGAATAATGAAAGCGGCAGTCACAATACGCAAAATAGTAATTTGCCAACCACTAAAGCCGATTTGATTGAGGTAGGTCGAAAATATTCCCAAAGTACCCCAGCAGACAGCGGCTGTGATAATTTGAATGGTGCCTATCCATGACTGCCGTGCTGACATTGCGCTACCGGTATTTGCCATATCGCTCTCTATTTTATTTGCTAGAAAATTCAAACAATAAGCTGTGTCAGTCTTTTAGCTAATGGCGCTTTTTTTGACTTGGTGCTCGTTGCCTATTGCTCCCTGCTCATTGCATAGTACTTAGTACTATGCTGAAATAACAAAAGACAACCTTGTTAAAGGCTGCCTTTTGTTTGTTGTTTTCAATCTATCATTAAAGCGTTAATGAAGGATTAATACAAGTCGATTAAACTTAAAGTTCAATTTACTTGGGCTGCATGGTTTAAACTTGCAGTAAAAAGTTGCTTAGCAAGCGCTTAGCCCCTTCAGTGGCAAAGGACTCTGGGTGAAACTGTACGCCTTGAATCGGATAGTCTGTATGATGCAATCCCATAATCTCATCTCCTGCTAGTGCCGAGTCAGCCAAACTTAAATCACGATGTTCGTCATTAGCAACGACGGCAGTGACGGTTAGGCAGTCAGGTAAGGTATCTGCTTGCACCATTAAAGAATGATAGCGCATGATTTCTATCTGTTGTGGCAAGCCTTGATAGACACCTGCATTATCATGGCGAATGGCTGAAACCTTGCCATGCATCGGCACGCCAGCTCGTACCACGTCACCGCCAAATACGTGGGCGATACCCTGCATACCCAAGCAGACGCCAAGCAGCGGCGTTGTTTTGCCCATGACTTCTATCACCTCTGCACAAATACCGAAATAAGCAGGGTCATCAGGGGCACCAGGACCGGGTGAGATGATGATACGGTCAAGATTCATCGCCTGCACATCGGCCAAGGTAATCTCGTTATTACGCTTGACGATAACGTTGGCTGCTTCTTTAGTACCGTCTTTATCACTGTCCATGGTTTGCAGAATCTCACCGATATATTGATAAAGATTAAAGGTAAAAGAGTCGTAGTTATCGATAATTAAAACATTCATAAGTCATAAGCTCTTTGCTGAAATATAGGGAGTTTAGGCTGTCATAAAGCTGTCTAAGACCACTTTCATGGCAGAAAGCTTACGCTGAATTTCTAAGTATTCATCAGCAGGGTTGGAGTCATAAACATTGCCGCCGCAGGTTTGCGCATAGGCGGATTCGCCATTAATAAATAAGCTACGAATAGGAATGGCAAAGATACAATCGCCATTAAAGTTAAACGACCCAAGCGCACCGCCATAAGCACCGCGACCATCAGGTTCTAGCTCGTTAATGACTTTGATTGCTTCGACTTTTGGTGCGCCAGATAAGGTACCAGCGGGGAAGTTGCTGGCAAGGGCGCTAAACATGTCCTCATCAGGATGCAAAATCCCAACAATTTCAGAGGAGATATGTTGGACGTGTGAGAAGCGTTTGATATCCATTAAACTACGTACTTTGACCGTACCAAAACGTGCGACGCGACCGATATCGTTACGATGCAAATCCACGAGCATATTGTGCTCGGCTATCTCTTTGGCATCGTTTAGCAAAGCGCGGGCAAGCTTACGGTCCTCTACTATATCGACGCCGCGCTTGGCCGTACCTGCCAGTGGATAGGTTTCCATCTCACCTTGACGTAAGCGAAACAGCAGCTCAGGGGAGGCGCCAATGATGCACTGCTGAGCAAATTTCATAAAGTACATATGCGGTGACGGATTGACCGCACGCAGCTTTTCATAAATCGGCATCTTGTCGCCTACAATGTGGTATTTGGATTTAAAGCCAACCTCACACTGAAAGATACGCCCAGAGATGATGTCTTCTTTGACTTGCATAACGACTTTGGCATGCTCATTTTGGCTCATACCATCACCCAAAAACTCCACGGTTGGCGGCTCATAGCTTGGAATGGGCGCATCAAGTAAGGCTTTGATTTGCTCGATACGATTGTCTTGCTGCGCGGTCGGATAATAGAAATAGAAAATCTCACCGGTCATCTTATCTAGTGTCAGACCATCTAAATAAACACCAAATTTAAACGGTTCAAAGTCGTCACTGGCTTTAGCATTGAGACTTGGCTCAAAGAAATTAACACTGTCATAGCCTAAATAGCCGACCAGTCCACCGCTTTGGTCACGGGCGATAACGTGCTGCGGGGTGATTTTACGTAGTAGCTCATAAGGGTTGCCCGTTTGATAGTGACTGGTTTCAGCGGTTTTATTGTCAGTAATCGCTAATGTGCTACGGTCCAATGCAGCAATGGTCATAACAGGGTCAAAACCAATGGCATGATGGCGCGCCATATGACCGTCTTCACCCAATGATTCAAGCAAATAACAAGTTTCAAAAGCGCGCTCAATACGTTTAAATAGTGCGAAAAAATCGATATCCTGCGTGAGTTTAATGCGCTGTGGCTTACTAGGAATATCAATGGCAGCAGGTTGGTTAGGCTTGGAGGTAGCAGAGGTCATAACAATGTCCAAAATAGTTCAATGATTTATCAAATAAAAATAAGGCAGATTAACATCATAATTTTTAACGAGTTAAGCGTCTTTAGTAGGTGTGCTTTTTATAGATGTACTTTCTCTATGAGTCTTTAATAAAGCGCTCACATCATGTGCTTGCATTGCTTTAGCACCGCGCGAGACAGTGGCGATACCAACTCCCAGTTGCTCAGATATCTCACGCTGGGTCACACCGCGTTCAAGAAAATCAAAAATACGGATACGATTGGCGATTTCTTGCTGCTCTTTATCGGTCAATAACGCACTGAATAGCCGCTCAATAGCGGCACTGTCACTGCAATTTGCGAGATGAGTTAATAAACTGTGGTAGGGGTTAGTGCTCATAGTATGTAATCTTTATAATAGTCGGGCAAATAATATCTTGTTTCAGTATTCTAGTACAGTAGTACAAGAAAAACAAGTAATCTGACTTAATGTTTCGACAGTAATCGATATAATGTTTTTTATTGAACAAGTATCATTTGTTAAATCTGAGCTATTAAGCATACAAAGCCAACTAATCGCCATTAGCTGGCTGGTCTATTCTGCAAGCTCAATTTGTACCCGCCAATCATTGATATCGAGATCATAACAGTTTTTGCCTTCACCGTTGATACGGTCAATCACTAAAAAGTCAGAATCACGACCAAGTGCGAGCAGGGGATGATGCCAAACATTGGCGTCATATTGTACACCTTGATGCGATTTGGCATGAAATACAGTCAAATCATCAGCAGACTGTGGCGGCTCGCCTTTAGGCGCAACCACGATAATATAATCCTGACCATTCATCGAAAAGAAAGCCTGAGTACCAAATGGGTGATATTCCATTACTGATAAGGCGATAGGAAATTCGCGCTTTTTGGCACAGAAAATACTCATACCAACACTGCCACCATCGAGCTTAGACTCAGCGATAGCATGATGGCGCTTGGCGTAGCCATTGTTAATCTCATAACAATTTTCAGGCGTTTCTTCGTCTTTATCATACGGCTCAATAACCTTACCATAGGGCGCAAACTCAGCTTTAGTCAAAGGTTTGGCTATGATTGTAGTACTCATGAATTCACCTTAATAAGGGTTAATAACGTTAGTTGAGTTAGTAACGTGAGTTAATTGATAGGGTCGTTTAATTGGCAGTAGCAGTAAATTTACCATAGACCCGTACTCGCATTAACGATTATGCTTTTATACTATTTATTGTTGCGGATGTCTTATCGTTCCGGGCGAATAAATGGCATATGTCTATTCACATCTTTATATAGTAAATATCTAAATGGACCGGGTCCGCCGGCGTAACAAGATTGTGGGCAAAATGCGCGCAGCCACATAAAATCACCCGCCTCGACTTCTACCCATTCACCGTTTAAGTGATATACCGCTTTACCTTCTAGCACATACAAACCATGTTCCATAACATGCGTTTCATCAAATGGAATCACGCCACCGGGTTGAAAAGTGACTATGTTCACATGCATATCGTGACGCATATCTGATTGCTCGGTGAATCTGGTGGTTGCCCAGACACCATTAGTACCGGGCATCTCAATCGCTGCAACATCGTGATCGCTGGTGACAAAAGGTTCGGGCGCATCAATACCGTCTACAAACTGATAAGCTTTGCGAATCCAATGGAATTTAACGTGCTTGTCGCTATTGTTTTTCAGTGTCCACTTACATGCCGGTGGTAAAAATACATAGCCACCCGCTTCAAGATGATGCGCTTCGCCTTCAATAGAAATATCCATTGCACCTTCAACGACAAATAATACGGCTTCTGCGGTGGTATCCAGCTCAGGCTTTTCTGAGCCGCCATTTGGTGCGACTTCAACAATGTATTGTGAGAAGGTTTCTGCAAAACCGCTTAAAGGACGGGCAATCACCCACATGCGCATGCCTTCCCAAAACGGTAGGTAACTAGTAACAATGTCGGTTAGTACACGTTTGGGGATAATCGCATACGCTTCGGTGAAGATAGCGCGATCGGATAATAGCTGTGTTTGCGGAGGCAAGCCGCCAGTTGGTGCATAATAAGTGCTTTTTATTGACATGGTTAATAATCCTTAATGGTTTTGTGCCGCGATAAACTGGTGTCTAAAATTGGTGTCTGAACTTATTATCTGAACTTATTATCTGAACTTATTATCTGAACGTAAGGTTACATCCAGTCAGCGGTATTATCAGCCGTGGCGGGATGGTTTTCATACCAGTGCTTGGCAATCTCATCGCGGCGACAGACCCAAACATCGGGCTTACTAGTAATATATTTTAGAAACTTTTTAAGCGCGGTGATGCGACCAGCGCGGCCAATGATACGGCAATGCAAACCGATGGTCAGCATTTTTGGCGTGTGCTGACCTTCTTCATAAAGCGTGTCAAAGCTGTCTTTTAGGTACTGATAAAAGGGTTCGGCATGAGTGAATCCAGGGCTTGATGAAAAGCGCATGTCATTGGTTTCAAGGCTATAAGGAATAACCAGATACGGCTTACGAGCGATTTTATTACCGTCTTCTACCTTAACATTAAGCCAGTAAGGCAGCTCATCAGCATAAGAGTCGGAGTCATAAATATAGCCACCTTGCTCGGCGACCAGCTCACGAGTGTTGGGACTATCACGACCTGTGTACCAACCTAACGGCTGCCCACCAAGCATCCGCTCAAAGATTTCAGTAGCACGGCGCACATGCTCGCGCTCGGTCTCACGATACATATATTGATAGGTAATCCAGCGCAGTCCGTGACTGGCGACTTCGTGACCGTCCTCTAAGACGCGCTCGATAATATGCGGTGTCTTTTCAGCAGCTGCAGCACAAGTAAAGGTAGTAATAGGCAGGCCATAGTCTTTAAACACATCAAGCACCCGCCACACACCGACACGGCTACCATACTCAAAGGCCGATTCGATAGACTGATGACGGTTATTAAATGAGGGTGTGCCTAAGATATCGGACAAAAAACGTTCTGATTCTGCATCGCCATGAATAACGCTGTTCTCAGCACCTTCTTCGATATTGAGAACGAACTGCACAGCAATTTTTGCACCGCCCGGCCAATTAGCTTTCGGTGGATTGCCTGCATAGCCTTTTAGGTCGCGTGCATAGGTATCGTGATTAAAATCGCTGGTTATTTTTTTATTCATTGTAAATATATCCTAAATATTTTAAATAAACTAAAGCAACTAAAGCAACTAAAGCAAAACAAGGGTGAGCCTTGCTGAATAGCTACTTAGCTACTAACATTTAAAGCTACAAACCTGAGGTATAAGCAACGATTTGTTGGCGTTCTGCATCAGTCAATTGAGTCAGATTGCCGAGTGGCATATAGCCTGTTTGTACCGCCGTAATGATTTTATCTTTATGGATTTTCATATCTGACGGTGTTTGGATGATAATACCTGCTGGCGGCGCTGCAAATCCTTGCTGAGTTGGCTGCGCGGCATGACAAGTACTACAGCGCGTATGCACAACATTCATGATGGCATCGTCAGCTGAGGCCGTCACTGGAATTGCTGCGGCGGTAACGTTTTCATTAGACTTAACATCAGAGCTGGCATTAGAACTGGCATCAGAACTGGCATCAGAATTAACCGCGTTACTTGCTACGTCATAGCCAGCCGTTGGTGGCGTGCTGTCATTCGCTGTAGGCGCGGTAGCTACTGGGGAACTAGCAGCAGGTAACGGCTCAATTGGCGCTGGACGCATCCAAATAATCAATAAAACGGTTAAAACAGCAGGGATAACCAAATAGCGCGGCTTATGATTGTCCAAATGCTTCTGGTTAAAGTAATGGCGAACAATCGCCGTGATGATGCCGACGTAGACCAATACCAACCAGCCGTGTGCATGAGAATACATCATCGGATAGTGGTTACTAATCATGGTAAAGATAAGCGGTAAGGTAAAGTAGTTGTTCATCAATGAGCGGTTTTTTGCTTGTAATGCTAAATCGGCGACTTCTTTACCTGGCTTTTCGCCGCGCCGCACACAATCTACAAGCGCACGTTGAGCGGGCATAATGCCAAAGAAGACGTTGCCTGCCATGACCGTACCCAATATGGCACCGATATGGATAAATGAGGCTCGGTCACTAAATAACTGATAAGAACCCCAACAAGCAATGACTAATAAGATAAAAATAATGGTACTAAAAATAAACGAGTTTTTACCTAAGTGACTGCGAACAATCACCTCATAAATAAAGTAGCTGCCAAATAAGAATAATAAGCTGGTTGATATGGCACCGATACTACTACCAAAAGCGACTTTGCTAGGATCAATCAAGTAAGCTGTTGCATTGACATAATAGACGATAGCAAGCATCGCCATACCAGTCAGCCACGTGGTATAAGCTTCCCATTTAAACCAGTGCAGGGTCTTTGGCATCTCTTCAGGTTCAAGCTTGTATTTGGCAATCTCATAAAAGCCGCCACCGTGTACTGCCCATAAGTCACCCGAGATACCTTTATCGGCTTTCCACTGTGGCGGTTTTCGCAAGCTTAAATCCAACCAAACAAAATAGAAAGACGCGCCAATCCATGCAATCCCAGCGATAACGTGAAACCAGCGAAAAAATAAAGCTACCCAATCGAGAAGATATGCGCCCATGTGGCAAGTGTCCTTTTGTCCAATGTTCTTTCATCCAGTGTGCTTTTAAACGATAACGTAATACCTTTACGAGCCGCGATATGTGCTGTAGCCATGCGCGCTAAGTAGCAGCGGTACATGATAGTGACCGTTATCACTTATGATAAAGTCGATGACTACTTGCGGATAAAAAGCCGTGAGGTTTTGTGTATCAAAGTAAGCTTGAGTATCAAACGTTAAGGTATAACGTCCAACATCTAAGTGATATTCAGCAATATCAATAGTAGGGTTAAATAACCAGCTGTCTGGTGTCACGCGTCCATCAGCGTTGGTGACGCCATTGGCTAATAATGAGGCCTCACCGCTTGCGCTTATGCGGTGTAGCGTTACCGCTATGTCAGCGGCAGGCTTGCCAAGATGGGTATCTAAGATATGGGATGAGAGAGTACCTGACATGATAATTCCTTTTATATAGTGAACCAGTAAGGCAAAGTTTAAATTAAAGAATGTACGTTAAGCGGCGCCCAGCAGTTTTTGTAAGCGTAAACGGGTAATTTTATTTTGCTCAGCAGCGGCATTGACCAGCTCAGTAGCGCGATCGTTTGGCAAGCGTGCTAACAGTAAATCCAGCATTTGCTGCGCACTCTTGCCAGTCGCAAACACGATAAAGATAAAACCGAATTTATCGAGATAATCTTGATTGCCTTGCGCCAAGGCGGCAATCACCTCATCCTCAGCGCCATTTGCGCCTGATTGCTCATGCGCGGCACTGTCTTGAGTGTTGCGGTATTTTTCTTTTAGCGAGTCGACGTTGCCGATTTGCGGGTGGCCGTCAAAGGCCTCAAGCAAATTGGCCTCGTTGGATTGTGCTTGTTGCCACGCGTTGTCACTATGAGTAAGTAAGTTATCTATATCAGTGAAAGGACGGTTACTGACTAATTCTGTTGCCCACGCTGTACTGGTGCAACAGGTCAATAGAAGTGAGGTCGCGTCGGCTGGCGCTAGGTGGTTAAATTGCTGTAGCGATAATTTCACAGTGGCATCCTTTTCCTTTGTCCCCAATCCATAGGGCTGAATAAGCTGATATTGATGTATAGCGGCATGCTAATATCTATTGATTAGTATCTATTGATGAAAAATCTCATGCTAAATGGGTATGCATCAATCAGTAATTGCTTTAATATTAACCATTCTCCTAAAACCTGACCATTTGGTCAACTACTTTATGCAAATAATTTACATTAGTGAATTATTTTTCATAAAAATCAGGCCATAAGCCTTACGCTTTATTAAAATATAAACCTACATTGGCGCATCGTCACTCATTGAACATCATTACAGGCGTTACTAATCATGGCCATCAGCAATACAATTAAAAGTGTTATAACTAAAAAATATACGAATAAAAGTGTTACAACTGGAAAAGATATGGCGCACGAGAACGACGTTAATACCTCAGAGAGCTCAGAAGTGCTTGTAGAGCAAAATGTCCAGCGCAATCAGCAAGACATTCGTGCGCACAATCAGGCTGTCATTTTGGCAGCCGCAGAAGAAGAGTTCGTGTTACAAGGATTTCGCGGTGCGACGATGCAAGGTATTGCTGACAGAGCTGAGCTGCCAAAAGCCAATATTCATTACTATTTTAAAAATAAAAAGAACCTCTACCAATCGGTACTGCACTCTATCATCCAAGAGTGGAATGAGGGCTTGGTGACCATGACAGTCGAGAGTGACCCCAAGGAAGTGATCGAAAAATTTGTGCGCACGAAACTGCATCAAGCATTTGCGCACCCAAACCAACATAAGCTGTTTGCACTTGAAGTCATTGGCGGAGCACCGCACTTGCACGACTTTATGTCAACGACGATGCAAGAATGGGCAGTTGATAAAGCGCAGGTCATGAAAACTTGGTATGAACAAGGCAAGATTGGTGTTAGCGATCCATTACAATTACTAATTTTGATTTGGGCCACGACGCAACGCTATGCCGAGTTTGAGACAGAAATCGTCGGTTTAATGGGTAAGGATAAATACGATAAGCAAGATGAAGCGCGTGCTGCTGATTTTTTAGTGCCATTTATTTTGCGTGGTTGCGGGCTTTAATATCTTATATAGTCTATTCAAAATAAAAAAGTACGTACAGAAAATCGCCTTAACGATAAAGCGTTATGACGACTTTATCGTTAAGGCAGTGATTGAAAAGCAGAAAAAATCTCTCACTGCGCTCAATGGAATTTTATAACAATCATGATATCTGTTATGACAATCATGATATCCGTTATCAAAACTATGATATCCGTTATGACAACTATAATATCTGACCTTCAATAGCACTCTCAGATATTTTACGAACAGGCGTTAGCTTTTCTTCAGCGTGTTGCTCTGGCTCATCAAACTCGACACCGTAATTTTTTGGCAAAATCATATCGAGAGCGATAGCAACGATACCTGACATCGTCACGGCAGAACCAAAGATATTGCGGAATAACTGGGGCGTTTGGGCGAATACATCCGGCACAAAGGCCACACCCATTGATAAGCCTAGTGATGTTGCAATGATTAAAATATTACGGTGGGTAAACTCAACTGTCGATAGGATACGAATACCAGCAGTGGCAACGGTGGCAAACATCAGCAGTGTTACACCGCCAACGACTGGCTTTGGCAATTGCGTAAAAATTGCGCCGAGGATAGGGAACATGCCCATGGTAAATAAGATAGCACCTACATAAAAGCCGACATATCGGCTAGCGATGCCGGTCATCTGAATGACACCATTATTTTGGCTAAAGGTCGTCACCGGGAAGGTGTTGAATACCGCCGCTATCAGCGAGTTAACCCCGTCACCTAACACCCCACCTTTGATACGTTTTTCATATAACGGGCCTTTAATGGGTTCGCCTGAAATCATCGAGGTCGCCGTCAAATCCCCTGAGGTTTCAATACTGGTAATAATATACATAAAAGCAATGGGGATAAACGCTTGCCACTCAAAGCCAAAGCCGAATTTAAAAGGAACAGGTAGGGTAAAGATAGGGGCTTCAGCGACCAATGAGAAATCAATACGTCCCATAAACATCGCGGCAATCAAGCCTAGCATTAACCCAATAAAGATGGCACTTGAGCGAATAACTTTATTATCAATAATACTAATTAGTACCACGCTGACCAGTACACCACCACCGAGCAATAGGTTCTGCATACTCCCAAAGTTCTCTGCTCCGACGCCGCCTGCCAAATCGGTCAGACCCACTTTAGTCAATGAAAGTCCGATAGTGACAATCACGCAACCCGTCACGATAGGGCTCATCAAGGATTTAAGCTTGGTAATAAATTGGCTTAAGAAAATCTCGACGAATGCTCCGAGAAACGAGACCCCAAAAATCACAGAGAGAATTTCCTCTGGACTACCGCCTTTGTTTTTTACCACAAAACCTGCTGCCAATACCGCCGCTAAAAAACCAAAACTGGTACCCTGTAGCGCCATCAATCCAGAGCCTACGGGTCCAACTTTGTGGGTCTGAATAAAGGTCGCAACCCCTGATACCATCAAAGACATACTGATGAGGTAGGGGATGTGTTCTCCTAAACCTAGTACGCCGCCTATAATTAGTGATGGCGTAATGATGCCGACAAAGCTCGCAAGTACGTGCTGGGTTGCGCCTAAAAAGGCTTTTGCAGGGGCGGGGCGATTGTGCAAACCATATAATAAATCGCGGTTCCCTTGAGTGTGCTCACTCATCTTGGCTTCCTCCTGAAGTGACTTTTAGTCCAATCTCTGCGGCATTTACTCAGCAATATCATAACTACCTAGAGTCGATAAAAATAATGTCATCGCTAGAGCAATTCATATTGCTTATCTATTCAACAGCCAATCGCCAACAGAAAATCGCACTTATCCTTGTGCTAATAAATAACCATACCTAACCATTATTTATCAAATTGCCAATCATTGTAATAAAAACCTGACTAATTGGTCAGCTATCTAAAGGGTATAGTGAAAGGCTCTGCTATTGCAACGTTTTTTTTCATACTCGTAGATTTATTTATATCGCCATAATGATAGCTTAAAAGCGCACAGTCCAAGCTCTCTGGCTAAAAACCCTGAGATTATCAATTGTTTATAAGGAGTGGATACTTACTATCTTTTGCCAGATTACATTCACAACCTAATCATTGAAGTGAATTTCTCACATTATTTATTGCCAAATTGTTAATACTTCGTTATTATGCCTGTCATAATTTAAATGCTAATAATTATCATTAACTTTACCTATGTGATTCGCAATACAATTTGCAGATTAATGAGTATTACAAGTTTATAGGTGATACAGATTTTTTTAGCGCAGTGGTAGAGCGGTCGTTGTAGAGTAAAGTCCTTATAAGCTTTATAAAAACCTTCTTAAATAAATTCTCAAAAGTGGCTCTTAATTCCTTCAATCCTAATAGTAAGTAAAGTGAGTGTGTTATGCGTGAAGTTAAGTCAGCAACATTTTCTAATCAATTAACGGTCTTATCCATGACGGTTTCAGCTATTTTATGGTCACAGATGGCAATGGCGGCGGAGGAATTGCCTAGTACCACCTTACAAACCATCACGGTGACCGCCAATAGCTCAGTCCGCGAAAAAGTCCAAGAAGATGGGGTTTATGTCGAAGACTATACTCCAGCGCAGCAAGCAAGCCATTTGAGCGATTTTTTGAATGTCGTTCCTGGGGTTACCGTAGGTGGCACCTCAGCAGTCAATCAGCGTATTCGTATTCGTGGTCTTGAAGACAGCAACCTAAAAGTCACCATTGATGGCGCGCGCCAAGAAGGCAAGCTGTTCTATCATATGGGCGATTTGACCCTTGATCCTGACTTGCTCAAGCAAGCGGATGTGGCGGTGGGCAACAATTCTGTCACGCTCGGTAATGATGCCATTGGTGGGGCGGTGGCTTTTACAACCGTTGATGCGGCTGACTTGCTAAAACCGGGTCAAAGAATCGGTGCTAAAGTTCACGCAGGCTATGCCAGTAATAATGATGAACTGCTGACGTCAGCCACGGTGTTTGCCGCCCCAACGGACAATGTTGATTTACTGGCTTATTATGGCAAGCGTGATAGCGATTCTGGCGAAGATGGTAACGGTCGTGAGCTGTTTGAAGACAGTAAAACTGAAAGTATCTTATTAAAAGCGGGTGCTTATATTGCTGATGATCATCATATTGGTGCAAACTTTAGCAGTACTGAAAAGAAAGGTATTTTCCCATTCCGTCCTGACTTTCCAAGTAGTCCTAATACTGGAGGTCTTAAGGTAATCCCACAACAAGTAAAGCGCGATACGTATGGTATTGATTATAAGTTCAATCCTAGCAATCCATTGGTTAATGTAGATACCAATGTGTATCAGACCAAAACGCAGATTTTACGTGATTCCTCCTATGTAGGTAGTTTTGATTTTAACGCTGAAGTTCAAACCACAGGCGCAAAAATCCAAAACACCAGTAACATTGCTACCAATGTTGGCACCCACAAGCTCGTATCTGGTATTGAGCATTATAAAAAAGAATCTGAGATGGAGCGCAACTTCGTCAAAACAGGGTCAGACGAAGCAACAAATACCTCTGTTTATCTAGAAGACCAATGGACAAACGGCAAATTTAGCCTAACGCCAGGCGTGCGTTATGATCGTTACAAATCGCCTGATTTTATCGCTGGTGGCAAAACCTATGACAACGTCGTTGGTGCTTTGGCAGCTAGCTATGAGATTGCACCACTAACGCAAGTATTCGCTAGCTACACACAGTTATTTAATGGTCCTGATTTAAGTCAAACCATCTTTAATTCAGATGGTGATAAAACGTACGTTAATAATAACTTAAAAGCAGAAGAAGGGTCTAACGCTGAAGTAGGAATCGTCACAACCTTACGTGACCTAACGGTAGCTGGTGATGCACTGCAACTAAGCGGTAAATACTTTGAAACCGATATCGAAAACTATATTGAATTTGTGAGATCAGGTGGTACGCGTCCAGGTCTGAATTGTGAGAGTGGAGCACCATTCCAAACTTATAACAAAGCTGACGATGGAAACCGTTGTCAAGGTACTGTCAATAGTACTGAAGACTTCAATATTAAAGGTATTGAGCTTGCCGCTGATTATAAAATGGATAACTTTAGTATGGGTTTGAGCTATTCACGCGCGCGCAGTAAAGGTGAAGACACAGGCTACAGCATTCCATCAGTGACCGGAAGTAGCTCAGAATCAGGTGATAAATATATGGTCAATCTGGCTTATGCCCCAACAGAGACCACAGATATTGGCTGGCGCAGTACGTATGTCGCTTCAGTGATGCCAAATACTGGCGCAAATGATATTGAAAAACCAAGCTATGACGTCCATGATATTTTTATGAACTATTCGCCAAGACAAATTGAAGGACTAAAAGCGACGGTCGGCGTTTACAATCTTTTCGATGAAGCTTATGCCAGTCATTCATCAAGATTGGATCCTTTAAAAGATGATAGCACTGACTTTGAAAAAGGTCGTAATATTAAAGCATCATTGACGTATCAGTTTTAAGCCCGCACTTATTTTTTAGTAGCAAAAAAGCCAGCTTTCTATAAAAAAGAGCTGGCTTTTTTATCGCCCTTTTTTAGAAATTAAGCCTTCTTTTTTAAAAATGGCGCTTTGGCTATCCCACCATTAATCATATATTCTCATAAAGAATCAGCACTTATGACCTCATTTTTATTGTCTTCTTTTGCATTTAACCTGCGCCGTATTTGCCTTTGGATTCATCGTTACACTGGGCTTATGATGGCAGGCTTTTTAATCATGGCTGGCATTACTGGCTCATTATTGGCTTTCCATGACAAGTTAGATGATATGTTTAATTATCAATTGGTTCATATTGAGCGCCAAAATACGCCTCATCTCCCTATTGCAACCCTGCATGATAAGGTGATTAGCGCCTATCCGAAGTACCGTTTTTCTAGTATGCCAACGTCATTAGAAGCGGATAAATCTGCGGTATTTTCGGTCGATAGAGTTCGCGGTGAAAGTGCCAAAAATCAGCCCAAAGCGCCGTTTCAAGAGGTTTATATAAATCCTTATAATGGCAATATATTAGGGACGCGTGATAAAGATGAATGGGCGTGGCGCAATACTATGTGGAAGGTGTTTTGGCTACACCGTGATTTATTGCTTGGCGATATCGGTAAGTTGCTGCTAGGTGTGATTGCACTGCTATGGACGATTAATTGCTTTATAGGCTTTTATTTAACCTTGCCACGTACCGTGAAGAAGAGTCATGAAACCCATCGAAAAACAGTTAAAAAACGCGCGTCTTTTATCAAGCGCTGGCTATCGGCGTGGAAAATCCGCCGCAAAACCAATACCTTTAAGCTCAATTATGATGTGCATCACGCCTTTGGTTTATGGCTGTGGCTGATGCTATTTGTGATTGCGTGGTCGAGTGTCGGTTTTAATTTGCAGCAAGTTTATAAACCAGTGATGCAAGCGGTGGTAGGACTTGAAAGCAGAGAAGGTAAAGAAGGCAAAGAAGGCAAAGAAAGAGAAAAAGGTAAGTCGCATAAATCGGATAAATTTAGCGCGCAAGTTCTGCCAAATGTTACGCCAGTTATCAACGCAACTGCTGATATTGTCAATAAAGCCAATAGTATTGAGTATGTTAGCAAGCAGGCGAATATTGCCGCGCAAAAAAACGGGGTAACCGTACAGAAATTATTGGGCATACGCTGGGTAGCAGAGGACAATCAATGGCAGATGCGCTTTAAAACCGACAAAGATATCGGCACTCACGGTGGTGCTTCATCTATCACAGTGGATGCGGCGACTGGCAAAGTCGAAAAGGTTAATTTCGGTTATCAAAGCTCATTTGGCACTAAAGCTGACCAATGGTTATCGACGCTGCATATGGGACATATCAGTCACGGCGTCAGTCATTTAGCGTATCAAATATTCTTAGCATTGATTGGGTTAGCGGTGGTGGTCTTGTCTGGTACAGGTGTGTATCTATGGGCCAAGGGTAGACAGCAACGTTTGAAGGTTTTACAAAAATTGAGATAAAACTGATGTTTATACCTTTAAACCGTATCTATAATTACTGGCCGACCTTGATGATTTAATACCGTCACATCGACATTATATAGGTCCTTCATCGTCTCTTGGGTAATGACGTCGGCAGGTTTACCAACTGCCATTACCTGACCTGCTTTCATCGTGACCACAGTATCGGCAAATTGCGCCGCTTGATTGATATCATGTAGGACAATCACCACCGTTTTTTGCTGGCTATGACTCAGCTCGCATAGCTCACGCATCAAGCGCCCAGCATGGTACATATCTAGATTATTTAGCGGCTCATCAAGTAATAAATACGGCGTATCTTGGCAGACAATCATCGCAATCAGTACGCGCTGCCGTTGACCACCGGATAATGTCGATAAAAAACGCTCGGCTAATGGTTCTAGCTCAAAGCGTTCGATAATATCCTGCACTTTTTGCTCATCGTTCGCCGTTGGCTGCCCTTGATGATAGGGATAGCGCCCAAACATCAGCAGCTCATGCACGCGTAATCGCCCTTGTACTTGGTTGTCTTGCCCGAGCATGGCCACCGTTTTAGACAGTGTTCGAGCATGACAGCTGACGATATCACGTTCCTCATTATCTACAGCAAAACTTACCCGTCCTGACTGTAGCGGTTGCAGTCGTGCCATTACCGAAAATAAGGTCGATTTACCTGCGCCATTGGGGCCAATTAAAGCAATCACTTGTGCGGGTGGTAAAGACAAGGTAATGTCATGCAGGATTTGTTGTTTGCCAATATGGTGGGAGATATTATCGAGTTTAATCATACAGTTGGTCCGATTTAAAAACGCTATAACGCTACTGGAATAAGTTTTTTTCGCTTGCTGCGCCGATGTAGACAGAGGCTGCAAAAAACTTATCCCAGTAGCATATGCATGTATTTATATATCTTGTCACTAAAATTTTTTTGATTCGTACAGTCTTACTGAGTCATAATTAACGGCGCTGAGTCATAAAAATTAGTATTAAGAAGACCAAGCCGCCTGCCAATTCAATCACTACCGACAGTACCCCTGCCATACCCAGCACTTGCTCAAATACCGTCTGACCGAGTACTAAGCAAATCATCGCTACTAAACTGACCAATATCAGGCGCTCGCTATGATACATGTGCCGCGCGATGCGATTGGTTAAAGCGCAGACTAGTAAGCCAAAAAAGGTTACCGGACCGACCAAAGCAGTTGCCGTGGCAACCAATACTGCGATGACCGTTAACAGCCCAAAGGCTAAGCGTTGATAATTAATGCCAAGGTTAATGGCTTGCGATTTGCCAAGCATCAATACATCACATTGATAGCGCCAGCGCCAGATGAATACAGCGCTAATGACACAAATAAAGAGGCTGATACCCAGTAGCTGCGGATTCACGGTATTAAATTGCGCGTAACTGGCAGACTGCACGACGACGAAATCATCAGGATTAATCAGGCGCGCAATCAGCGCCGATAAGCTGCGAAACAACACGCCAAAGATGACGCCCACCAATATCAACCGCGTCAAATCCTGACTGCTTTTCGAGAACAGCACTTGAAACAACAGTAGGGACGCGCCAAACATCAGGACGATTTCAAGCGTAAACTTGGCAATAGGATTGATGCTGGTAAAGCTCATCGCACCCAAAAAGAACACCAATAAGCTTTGTAGCAAAACATATAGCGAATCAAAACCCAACAGTGATGGCGTCAGAATGGGATTTTGCGTTAAGGTTTGAAACAGTAAGGTCGATACGCCAATCGCATAGCCGACTACCATTAGCGCCAGTAATTTTTTACCGCGTAATGGCAGGGCAAAGTCCCAATAGCCATTGACGTTAAGTGTCAAAAACAGCGTCATTGATATCAATAGGATAATGGTGGCAATTGATTTTGGATGGTTGGCGATAAATGCCCAAAATTGTGCTAAGCGTCCTTGCATAGAAGTATTAGCGTAGCTGTTATTTTCTAAAGTATCATTTTCTAAAGTATCATTTTCTACAACACTCTTTTTTGCCGACCCAGTCTTGGCAGAGTTGTCATTTATAAAGTTATGCTTAGACGATGAGAACATACGTAAATCCTACTATGCTACCTTTAATAGTAACGACGCCAAGCTTATCTAAGCAGACAACAGGACGAATAAATTAAGAAAAGAGTTAATAACAATTAGGGAGCTGTCTTATTGATATATTATTGCTCAGCAGGCGCACGTAATAACAGCCATAAAAACAACACCGTACCGACCACACCAAACACAGTAGCCACTGGCACTTCAAACGGGTAGCGAATAGAGCGCCCGATGATATCGCAGAGCAGTACTGCTGAAGCACCTAGTAGGGCGACAGCTGGCAAGCTACGGCGTAATTTATCACCCATCAATCGGCTGACGATATTGGGCACGACCAAGCCAATAAAGGGAATCATACCAACCGTCACGACGACGACAGCGCTCATCATCGCCACCATACCGACGCCAAGCCACGTGACTTGGCGTTTGCTAATTCCTAAGTTCAGCGCAATATTATCGCCTAGCCCAACGATTGTTAGCTTGTCGGCGATAATATAAGCCAGTACGCACAATCCACCTGTCAGCCAAAGCAATTCATAACGGCCCGCTAATACAGCCGAGAAGTCACCAAACTGCCAAACGCTAAGCATCTGTAACGACTCAGTTTGATAAGCAATAAAAGTTGTCACCGCCTCGATAATGCCACCAAAGACAATACCAATCAGCGGAATCATCAAAAAATCCGTCGGCGGAATACGGTGAATGAGCAGCATAAATAGCATCATGCCAAACATTGCAGTAATGGTCGCGACGCCCATTTTGATAAGCAGCGCACTCGCAGGAAACAGTAAGCTGACGACCAATAATCCCAATGCCGCACTTTGAGTGGCCCCAACCATCGAGGGCTCAACAAAGCGGTTCTTTAGCACCACCTGGATAATCATCCCTGCAACTGCCATGGCGATACCAGTCAAAATAATGGCAATGGTACGCGGTATGCGGCTAACCAACATTAATGAGCTGTCAGAGTTGGCGCTATGATTGATAATGCTGTGCAAGATACCTGACCACGAAAAATCTGCCACCCCAATGGATAAACTTAATAACACCAAAAGCCCCATAATAATGAGGCTGGCTGTGTTTATTAACCACGGTGGTATGGCGGCACGTTGATGGTTAGGACTCAAGTCACTGCGGGTCTTTTTTTGCCAACTTGATGTTGCAGCTGGCAAAGCAGGACTGGCTTTGACACGGGCATGAGCGCGATTGGAAAATAACGACATAACGTCTACTGGCTTAGAAATGGATGATTAAAAATGCAATCAGTAACAGTTGCTTGAACAGTAATAACGTTTATTTTGCACTCGCAAAAGCATCTTTAATGGTGGTCAAGTCCTGCATCCATTGATAATAACCACCGAATGCTAGGTAAGAATCTGGGCTGAGGTAAACCACTTGATTTTTACTCCAAGCATTGGTTTGCGCGACCAATGGATTGTCCAATACTGCTTTTGCACCAGCGCCATCTTCCCCAATTGCTGCACTGCGATCGACGACGAATAGCCAGTCTGGATTGGTTTTTTGTAGATACTCAAAAGATACTGGCTGACCGTGACGCGCATCGGCGATTTGGTCATCGGCCATCGGGATATCTAATACCGTATGAATAAAGCCATAGCGCGACTTATCACCATAAGCGGACAGCTTATTGCCATTCACCATAACCACTAAGCCTTTGCCTTTATCTTTGGTTAAGGTTTTAGTGTCAGCGATAAGACCATCAATATTGCCTTGTAGTTTCGCTGCCTGAGCACTTTTACCAAATAAAGCGCCCAAATCATGCAGGCGTTGCTTGCTCGACTCATAAATATTTGCCGTATCAATGGTCATATCAAGCGTTGGCGCGATTCTTGAAAGCGCGTCGTATTTTTCTGCCATCCGTGAGCCGACCAAAATAGCTTGTGGCTGCATAGCGTTCAAGGCTTCAAGGTCTGGCTCAAATACCGTACCGACTGATTTTGGTTCAGGCTGAGTTTTTGAGTGTAAATTATCTAAATGAAGCCCACTTGGCATGCCATCGACCGCCACATCAAGTGCCGCCAAATCTTGCATCAAGGTCATGTCATAAACGACCAATGGTGACGGATTCATTGCCAAGTCGACCTTACCTTTTGTCGTATCGACGGCAATGGTCGCCACAGAAACATTGTCATTATTGGCAACGTTCGAGGATTTGTCAGCCGTTTGGTTCTCAGTCTTGGCATCTGCTGGCTCAGAGTCATTGGATTCAGGCGAACTACAACCTGCCATGCCAATGCTGGCAATCAGCGCTGTCATCATGGCAGCTAATAAAGGACGCTTAAAAAGGGGGCTAGCGTTGTGGTTTGAGCATATAGTAGTAGGCATAAATAACTCGGTTTATCAAAGGGTTGGGCAGTCTTATAGGAAAAATACTAAATAAAAACTGCTAAATAATGAATCAACTTATAACTTATCAAGGCTGTTTTCTATCGTTGCTTTATAATTGGTTTTTTATGATAAATTGCTTATATAAGTATCATAAAACAGCCATCATGATAAATTAATTGAGACTTATTATCAATAACAATGATAATGGGTTTTATTAACGTTGACAATTTTTACTATATTAATCTTATAAAATGCTTACGTCATAAGGTGTCAGTAATTATTTATATTGGGTTTTGCTGATCAGGATTTTCTAGAATATGAGAGATTAGACTAAAGATATTGGAAATTTACTATTGATAATAATTATCGTTTGCATTATTATCGACACCATTCTATGACGGTTAAATGTTAGGGTGTTATGAGTTCAACGGATTTAGACGCGCCACCACTGAAAGCAATACTTATCGCTATTATCGTTGTGGTGGGATTACATGTGCTCACGGCCGTTGCTTTGGTAACGATAAAACCGTCTGAGCCTAAAATTGAGCCAGTAAAAGAAACGCCGCCTATCGAGATAGAGTTCGTCTCATTGCCTGCTCCAAATACCGAGCTTGAGGTAGAAGCGGGGCAACCAGCCGCTCAGCAAAAGCCTCAGCCAAAAGTAAAGCCTGAACGAATAGAACCGCCTAAATCGCAGCCGCAACAAAAACCAATAGCAGAACCGAAGGCTAAAGTAGTGACAGCAAAGCCAACAGAGATAAAGAACAAAACGGCTGATGTCGAACCTGTTGCTAAAGTAGAAAACAAAAAGCCTGACGTTATTAAAAAAGAATCCCCTAAAATAGATACATCGATGGCCGATGAGCAACGTAAGATAATAGCGGCACAAGCGGAAAAATCCGCTCAAGACGCCCACGCTAGGGCAGTTGCAGACGCCAAAGCTGCTCGCGAGGCACAAGCTGCTGCAGATGCAAAGACTGCAAAAGAGGCCGCTCAAAAAGCAGCACAGGCAAAGGCTGAAAGGGAAGCAGCAGAGGCGGCTGCTCGAGCAAAAGCAGATGCTGACGCCAAAGCGGCGGCGGCCAGTAATGAGCCGGTCAATTTTACCGCCAGCAATGCCAATTGGGCGTCAGCACCGAGGTTTAGCTTTCCTGAGCGTGCAGCGCGTAGAGCCCGCTCAGGTGATACTCTTGATGTCGTATTGGTATTAAGAGTGAATAAACAAGGCGGTATCGATAGCGTGCGAATTGCTCAATCATCAGGCAATGCGATAGTCGATAAAGAGGCGCAGCGTCAGGTACGCTCTGGCAAATTTAAGCCCTTTACTCAAAACGGCGTGCCAGTGGTTGGTAATGTGACTTTACCCATAAGCTATGCCGTGCCTTAGTGATTCGGTTTCACTGTTCAGTACTGGGCTCTGTATTTGAGCTGTTTGACAAAAACTATATAAAATCTAGTCATTTTGAAATGATGGATTCAGCAGATTTATAACATTTATGATGGTGCTAGACTGAATGTGCGCAGCGCCATCACATGGTTGCATCAAACCTAAGGACTCTCACATGGAATTTACAACCTACTGGCAGTATAGCGATATGGTGACTAGGACTTTGTTCTTTTTACTACTCGCCTTATCTATCATTTCTTGGGTGACTGGTATCATTCGTGTATTACAAAGTCGCAAGCTGGTGGCTAGTGTCGCCGATGATTTGAGTGCGCAGATTCATAGCAAGCAGGCACGTTTGATTGATACGGATGGTGCGACACGGCGTTTGGTGATTGAGCAGACCTTACTTAAGCATATCGGTCGCTACCGTTTTGCCAGTGAGCGCGGTCTACCTATCCTTGGTACAACGGCAGCAATTGCGCCATTTATCGGATTGTTTGGCACGGTGTGGGGTATTTTTCATGCGCTGCATAATATTGGCGTCAGTGGGCAAGCGGGCTTGGGGCAAGTAGCAGGGCCAGTTGGTGAAGCTCTTATTATGACGGGTTTGGGTATCGCTGTTGCCATTCCAGCGGTGGTGTTTTATAACCTAGCGGTGCGTATCAACCGCCGCGTGATGTACCATGCCAACGATAGAGCGCATGATTTACTGGCGCAATCTGCCGATATTGCGGCTTCTCAGCAATCATCAGCTCAGCAATCAACAGCAGACAGTACGTCTAGTGCGACTCAAACCCAATCAACCAAAAGTATGAGCTCTGAGCAAAAAGCCGTTCAGTCATCTGAACCTTATCATAAGTCAGCGCCATCGCAGCTGTCATGATTGTTTAACAATAAAGCGCTAAGCTAAAGCAGTTTAAAAAAAGCAACGCGAAAATCAGTTGGAAGCACGAGCGGCAAAGACGCTAATTAAAAATATTGAGAATAATTATGGCATTTCAATTGGGTGATGATGACGTTCAAAGCATGAATGAGATGAACCTTATTCCGCTTATCGATATCATGCTGGTATTGATGATTATCTTTTTATTGACGGCGACGGTGCTAAACCCAACCGTCCCCTTAGATTTACCAAAGACCAGTGCTGAGCTAAACCAAGCGCCGCCAGAAGCCATTCAAATTAGCATTGATAAAGATGCGGGTTTATTTTGGGATGATGAGCCTATCAGTATGGAAGCGTTAGCAGCGCGTCTGCAAGCGCAGTCGGCGAGCGGTAAGGATCCGTCTATCCAGCTGCGCGCTGATAAAGAAGGTAAGTATGATACCGTGGCGCAAGTATTGGCGGTTGCCAGCCAAGCGGGGCTAAGTAAGATTGCTTTTGTTAACGAGTAATTTTTTAAAACGTGCAGGACTTAAAAGTAAATGCGCTATGAAAAACAGTCTCTAGAAAAACAGACTGCCAAGATAAACCAGTAGGCTTATTAATAAAAAAATAACCAAGACAATAACAAGAATAATTAAAATAATAACTCTTTTCTCCGGCCTCGCTTGGGCAACCTTGCGAGGTTATCTTTTTTTCAGCTGCCTTTGAGCTAAGCGAATAGCTTATAAGTTGAATGCTTTATATAGCGATTACCAGCCATAGCCAAATGGGCGATAACCATAACCTAAGCGTCCAGAGCCATAACCAAACGGATAGGGCGAGCGCAGATAATCAAGGTCACGCTGGCGGATATAATAGTAACGCCCTTGGGAGTACGCTTCCTCGAGCTTTTCGATACCTTCGAGCGGACAGACAGGCTGCCAATCATAGCCTTCGCGGCCAAGCTTATAAGCATTGAGCTCAGTGCAGTAGTTTTTCAACCCTTGCTGGCGACCTTGTTCCCACAATACGCGGTTTGGCGTTGCGCCAACGACACTTGCGCATTGATTGGTATAGTGCCCAAAGTAAGCACCTGAGCGCCCACGGATACCATCGGCATAGCCGACTTCTTGCCAATTGCTGCTTTGACATTGTTCGGGCGTTAGGTTTTGGGTCGTCGCACAGCCGGATAATGTAAACAAAGCCGCGCCTATTAGCGAGATAGCAAGACGCGGTTTACGCATGATTTTACCGACGCATTTACCTACTTGTGAGGCGGTCGATGAGTTTCGCTTAAGATGATAATTCATAATAAACCTGCGCGTGTTTAAAATTATGGTTTATCATAGCACTTTTTTAGGCGGTCAACTTTTTGCATCTTGTTATCGAATCAGTGGCTTTCTGTACTAAGTATTTGATATGCCACTATAAATAATAAGGCGTTGCTAAGTGTCAGGTTTGCTCAGCATTTCGCTAGTTATCAACGATAGCATTTCAGGGCGCTTGATTTTTAATGGTTTGCGCTCATTATAAGCACCCAGCTAGCAGCCGTTTGTATTTAAGTTTTTTATATCAATAACCACGCTTATAGGTTATTAGCCCTATTTTAATTTATAGCATTACTTCATTTAAGCTAAAAGGTCAGACTGTTATGGGAATATGGATTGCGATCGCCATTGTACTATTCGTATTAGGGAGTATGATGGCGCTCAAACCTAGCGGAATCGACCAGCGTTTGGATAAGCTGCGTATGACGGCGCGTCGCTTACAACTCAATCCCAAGTTAGTTACTTGCCCAGATTGGGTAAAGGGCAAAGACAATGAGTATGGTCGCGGCATGATTGGGCAATATGGTTTGGTGCTGGAGAATATAAAACTGCCACTGACGCGCTATCAGGTGATAGATGGACAATGGCGTCCGGCTAGCAATGCCAGCAGTCATGACATTAATAATAGCGGCGACAATAAAAGCTTACCCGTACAAGCCAATTTTAGCTTAGATAAAGAGCCTTTAGCGCTGCCCGTTGGTATTGAGCCATTTGTAAAAGCATTATTGGTTAAGTCGAATAGCATTATTATTTATTGGGAAGATATTGCCTATGTGCGCCCCATAACCAACCCTGCTTATCAGCAAAAAGCCATTGAAACCGACTTATTAATACTGAAAGAAAACCTTGAGAGATGGGCATTACAGATGCAAAAGCAGCTATAAAAATCGTTGCAAGCTAGCAAATTACTTTTTCGTCTCCATTAAGAGGCAATATGCAAGTCCTTTTGGCAAACTCTCAGTCATTTTCAGTTGACAGCTTAATGCTTAGCAGTGTAACGTCTTTATAACTGTATGTATGCGTTATGGTTATTGTTTGTTTTATAACCGTTTTTATCAGCAGCCCTTACTACAATAATTCGCTGAGCCATTATAACTAACTATTATAAATTGCCATGCTGCTGAATTTATCCTTATTTTAATTTACTTATTATGGTGTCGTCACTTATGGCAAAACCCGCAACCAAAAAAAGTCCAGCTGCGGCTGCTGACAAAACTAAAGACAGTCCAAAGGGCAAGTCTTTGGTGATCGTAGAATCACCCGCCAAAGCAAAAACCATTAACAAATACTTGGGCGATGACTTTATCGTACGCTCAAGTATCGGTCATGTCCGTGATTTGCCAGTGGGCGCGAGCAAAAGCGCGAAGAAGCCAGCGGCGAGCAAAAAAGATGACAGCCTGAGCAAAGAAGAAAAAACCCAACAAGCATTGGTCCGGCGCATGGGCGTTGACCCAGAACATAACTGGGCGGCAGTCTATGAAGTATTGCCTAATAAGACCAAGGTCATCAAAGAGCTTAAAGCCTTAGCCAAAGACGCTGATAAAATCTATCTCGCAACGGATATGGATAGAGAGGGGGAAGCGATTGCTTGGCATCTAAAAGAAGTCATCGGCGGCGCAGACAGTAAGTATGAGCGCGTGGTCTTTAACGAGATTACCAAATCCGCCATTCAAAATGCCTTTAAGCAACCATCAAAACTTGATATTGACCGTGTGAATGCGCAGCAAGCGCGGCGCTTTTTAGACCGCGTGGTTGGTTTTATGGTATCGCCGCTGCTGTGGCAAAAAGTTGCTCGCGGTCTGTCAGCAGGTCGTGTCCAGTCCGTTGCCATGCGTTTGGTGGTTGAGCGTGAGCATGAGATTCGCGCCTTTATTCCAGAAGAATACTGGCAGATTCATGCTGATACCCATATTGCCGATAGTAAAGCCACAGACGCTGAGCAAATTGCGATTCGTTTAGAGGCAACCAAGCAAGGCGGCAAAACGCTAAAGCTTGTCAATAAAGAACAGACCGATAAAGTATTAGCAGTGCTTAACTCAAGCGACTTTATTGTTAAAGAGCGCGAAGAGAAGCCAACGCAATCGCGTCCCAGTGCGCCTTTTATTACCTCGACATTGCAGCAAGCAGCCAGTACGCGCTTAGGTTTTTCAGTTAAGAAAACCATGATTTTGGCGCAGCGTTTATACGAAGCCGGTCATATTACTTATATGCGTACCGACTCGACATTCTTGTCGGGTGATGCATTGGCTGCTGTTCGTGGATATATCGAAGACAGCTATGGCGCAAAATATGTGCCAGAAAAGCCAAACTTCTATGGCAATAAACAAGGCGCACAAGAGGCGCATGAAGCCATTCGTCCGTCTAACGTCAATATGAAATCAACCCAGCTAAAAGGTGTTGAGCGCGATGCAATCCGCCTATATGAGCTGATTTGGCGTCAGTTTGTGGCTTGTCAGATGCTGCCAGCAAAATACCTGTCAGTAAATCTATTCGTCGCTGCCAATGATGTTGAGCTAAAAGCCCGTGGTCGTACCTTAGTGTTTGATGGCTTTACTAAAGTCATGCCACCAGCGAAGACTGACGATACGTTGCTTCCAGATGTCAAAAAAGGCGACAAATTAACGCTAGATAAGCTTGATCCTAGTCAACACTTTACCAAGCCGCCACCGCGCTATACCGAGGCAAGCTTGGTCAAAGAGCTTGAGAAAAAAGGTATCGGTCGTCCATCGACTTACGCCTCTATCATCTCGACCATTCAAGATCGCGGCTATGTGAAGCTTGAAAATAAGCGTTTATTTGCCGAAAAAATGGGCGATATCGTCACCGATAGATTGACGGCAAGTTTCCCAGATTTGATGGATTATACCTTTACCGCCGCATTAGAAGACAAGCTTGACCATGTCGCTGAGGGCGATACCGACTGGAAAGATGTCCTCGATAACTTTTATGGCGACTTTAAAACAACCCTAGATCGTGCCAAAGAAAAAGACGGCATGCGTCCGAATGATCCAACCGATGTGCCCGATGTACATTGCGATATTTGCGATCGTCCGATGCAGCTGCGTACCGGCTCAACGGGTGTGTTCTTAGGTTGTACTGGCTATAACTTACCACCAAAAGAGCGCTGTAAAGGCACTAAGAACTTAATGCCAGTCGAAGCGTTTGCCAATCTTGATGATAGCGACAGCGATGATGAAGCGGCTGAAGTTAAAGATTTGATGGAAAAGAAACGCTGTCCGAAATGCGGTACGGCCATGAACGGCTATATCGTTGATGGGGGTCTTAAGCTACATATCTGCGGTAATAACCCTGATTGTGACGGTTATATCTTAGAAGAAGGTAAGTTTGAAGTACCGGGCTCAGATGCTCCAACCATCGATTGTAATAAATGTGATGGGCAGATGGAGCTAAAAACCGGGCGTTTTGGTCCTTACTTTGCGTGTCAAAAATGTGACAATACCCGCAAAGTACTTAAAACCGGTGAAGCAGCGCCGCCGCGTATGGATCCTATCCATTTGCCAGAGCTGAAATCGACCAAGCATGATGATTACTTTATCTTGCGTGAAGGCGCGGCTGGGATGTTCTTAGCAGCATCTAAGTTCCCGAAAGTACGCGAAACACGTCCGCCAAAGCTTGCTGAGTTACGCGAAATCAAAGATAAAATGGAAGATAAGTTCCAGTATCTGTTCGCAGGTCCAGACGAAGACCCTGATGGCAATCCAACCATTTTGCGCTGGTCGCGGAAGAAAAAAGAGCAGTATATCGGCTCTGAGAAAAACGGCAAAGCCACGCGCTGGGGTGTGTACTGGCGTAATGGTGAATGGGTAGAAGAGTAAACCTGTTTTACTTTTACCATAAATTGCTTTAAATAAAAAAACCTCTTAGATAATCTAAGAGGTTTTTTTATGCTATCAATTTTAATAAAACTAACAGTATTGAGCTTTAAAAGTTATTGGCTAAATACGATTAGTTCTTTTCGATGATACCGCAAGCAACGCGATCGCCTGCATTACCAGCTGGCTGGCTAGTATAGTCGTCAACACCGCTGTGCACGATAAAGGCTAAACGGTTAACACTATATTTACCGGCATCAGCAGCGGAGATTTTCTTATTTACAAAGTTGATAGTAGCAACACCATCGGCATTGGCGGTTAAGTTCGGCAAGTCGCCCGCATGACCATTCATATCATCAGGGTTAGAGTGCGGTTTATTATCTGGATTGAAGTGACCACCTGCCGCTTTACCCATATCAGCACAGCTACCCGTTTCATGGATGTGTAGTGATACCGTTTTACCTGGTTGCAGGTTCATGAGCTTACCGTAGACTTGTACGCCGCCATCAACTGGACGTAGGAATACTTGACCCACTTCATTTTTATTACCAGCGACTGCATTGATAGTAGATTTTAGCGCAGGTTGGCTAAGTGGATTACCGGTTTGCATTTGACCTTCGACGGTTTGACAACCCGTCATTACCAACGCTGAACCACATAATAGGGCACTTGCAAGCATCGTCTTATTCATTATTATCTCCATTTATATTTAATCGTTATGATGAGTTTCTATAGTTTTAGTTAAGATATTCAAATATTGTCTAATACCGCAACCAGTATAGCCAAGCGTTAGATATAGTTATTCATCAAATGCGCAACAATCGGTTAATAAATGTAAGTATCGTATGGGTTTGAAAGTTGTTTACGGTATTTTCTTTACTTCGTTTTGCCATACTAAGGTTGCGCCTGTATCGAGTTTTTGAGTCAGTAAATAATGAGGTAGGCTTGAGGCGTCGAGATTGGTGTTTAGTAATCTTTGCAAGGTTAATTGGCTTTTACTTAACTGTTCAAGTTCTCTAATTTTATCTTCAGCAGCTTCACGTTGAGGACTACAGCCCATCATTGTTTGCGGGCTTGATCCAATTAATAACTTATTGTCAGGCGTTAAAATGTAAGAACCACCAACACCATTACAATCAGAGCTAAAGCCAACATGATGCTCATCGTTATACACTGGGTAAGCAAAATAGGCAGTCACTGGAAAATCTGGACGACTAAGCTCAACGATGGTTTTTTGATTGCTATCGACTGCGCTTACCAATCGCCATTGATATTCTTTTAGAAACTCATAAGTAATGGGTAGTCCCGTTACTGGTCGTAGGGTCTTAAGTGTACCTTCAAATACAAGCTGCTTGTCCTGAACATTTAAGACCAGCTCATAAGGCGTTGGTTTTTTTGGAGTAAGTTTATTCAAAAATGAAAACGATTTTGTTTGTGTAGATGGAGAAGTGATTCTAAGGTTAAAACGTCCTCTGCCGTATTCAGGAAATAATCGTTCTAAATACTGAAAGATATTGTGAGCTGCTTGTTTATCAGTTATTAAGCAAGAAGGCTGCGTAATGGTAGTTACGCCGTATGAGCTGTAAGTGTACTCTTGATAACCATCATGGTTTAAGCGATAGCGCTGGCAGTCATATTTAAACACTAAATTGCTAGGACGCACGTCAAGCATTAACGGCGGTACGGTATCGACATCATTAACAATACCTTGATTGTCTATCCAGCGCACCAATTTCCAATCAAAGCGATTGACACTTTCAACATTTATCACTTGCTCAGATAGTATTGGAGCAGAAGTGCTAGAGCCAGTCACTATTGAGTTAGCAGGTGTAGAATTATCTTTTGCAATATTAGACTGACAACCTATTAATGCTACCGGAAGCGAAGCAGTAAGTAATACAGATAGAGTTAAGCGATTTGAAGTCAGGTGGTTTAACATTATGGCTATTACCAAATAAACATTTGTCTAAAATATAGCACAAGGTCTTAACCAAATTGTTTTTATTATTGCCAAAAAAAAGCCGCCCATCATATGATGAGCGGCTTTTTGATTTATAAGACTGAGTTAATAACTTTTTAGATTAGTTATGCAGCGCTTTGCTTGAGGTTTTATCAACCGTCACTTTCGTAGGCTTAAGCGGCGTTGGCATACTGACCAAAGCAACTTTTAATATCTCATCAATCGTTGCCACTGGCTGAATGGTTAAGCCTTCTTTAACGTTATCAGGGATATCGGCCAAGTCGCGCTCATTACTCGCTGGAATCAAGACGTGCTTGATACCACCACGATGCGCAGCTAACAGCTTCTCTTTGAGACCACCGATGCGTAGGATTTTACCGCGTAAGGTAATCTCGCCTGTCATCGCAATATCTGGGCGAATGGCAATACCTGTCAAGGCAGAGACCAACGCTGTGGTTAGTGCACCACCAGCCGATGGGCCGTCTTTGGGCGTCGCGCCTTCTGGCATATGCACGTGGACGTCAGTAGTCTTAAAGGTCTCATAATCGATACCTAAGCTGTCACCGCGGGCACGCACCACACTCATCGCTGCACGAATCGACTCTTTCATCACATCGCCGAGTGAACCGGTAAAGCTTAGCTCGCCTTTACCTTTCATCGCCACCGCTTCGATGGTTAATAGCTCGCCACCGACTTGTGTCCAAGCAAGACCCGTAATACGACCAATCTCAGGCTCTTCTTCTGCTAGACCGTAGTCGTACTGATGGACGCCTAGATAGTCATCGATGTTTTTGTCATCGACCACGATTAGCTGACGTTCTGCTTTCTTCGGAGCACGTGCGCCATGGGTTTCAACCGAACCGCGAACGACTTTACGGCAGATTTTATTGACTTCACGCTCAAGGTTACGCACACCGGCTTCACGGGTATAGCTACGTACGATGCTATGCAATGCCGCTTCTACAATCTCAATTTCACCTTCTTTGAGACCGTTGTTTTTAATCGCTTTTGGCACAAGATATTTCTGCGCAATATTGACCTTTTCTTCTTCGGTATAACCCGGTAGACGAATGACTTCCATACGGTCAAGCAGGGCAGGCGGGATATCCATGCTGTTGGCAGTACAGATAAACATCACTTGCGATAAATCTAAGTCCATATCTAAATAATGGTCGTTAAAGGTATCGTTCTGTGATGGATCGAGCACTTCAAGCAAGGCTGACGCTGGATCGCCGCGGAAGTCTTGCGCCATTTTATCGATTTCATCTAATAAAAATAGCGGGTTTTTAACTTCGACTTTAGCCAATGACTGCACAATTTTACCCGGCATCGCGCCGATATAAGTACGGCGATGACCACGGATTTCCGCTTCATCACGGACGCCGCCAAGCGCCATACGCACAAACTTACGACCAGTAGCGCGCGCAATCGACTCACCCAACGAGGTTTTACCAACACCCGGAGGACCAACTAAACAAAGAATCGGACCGCGCAGTTTTTTCACCCGCGACTGTACAGCGAGGTATTCTAAGATGCGGTCTTTTACATCTTGTAAACCATAATGGTCTTCGTCTAATACCGTTTTAGCTTTTTCTAAATTAATCGAAACTTTGGTCGTCGCATTCCACGGCGTATCCAAAATCCACTCAATATAGTTGCGCACCACTGACGATTCACTCGATGCAGGTGGCATCATTTTGAGTTTCTTCAGCTCTTGCTCTGCTTTTTTGCGCACATCTTCTGGCAAGTCAGCATCTTCTAGGCGCTGCTCAAGCTCAGCTACATCGTCTTCACCATCGAACGCACCGTCATTCATATCTGACAGCTCATTCTTGATGGCTTTCATTTTCTCGTTTAAGAAGTACTCACGCTGGTTGTCTTCCATTTGCTGACGAACCGCATCTTGGATATCTTGCTCGATATTTTGCTCAGCGCTTTGCTTCACTAAGTACTCGGTCAAGGTATTGATGTGGGTTTTGATATCGTCTTCTTCTAAAAACGATTGCTTAATATCCAAATCCATCGACACGCGGGTTGAGATGAAATAGACCAATTCAAGCAAATCATCGATGCGTTTTGCCACACGAGTTAGCTCACGAGCATTACGTAGACGGGCGTCGGCATAGCCTTCAAACAACGTTGTTAAGGCTTGGATGGTGTTTTTTTGCTGGCTCTCATCCATACTGACATCGAGGTCAGCACGGTCAAAGCTTGCCATCAATAGCTCGTCATGATTTTCAATGTTATTGACGCGCGCGCGGTATTGACCTTCAATCAATACTTTGATGCAATTTTCATCGCTATCATGCGGCATGGTGCTGACGATGCGGCACACAGTTCCGTACTGATACAAGTTGTCTTGATCAATATCTTCGGTCAGCGAGTCTTTTTGTGCCACGACCAATACTTTATTACCATATTCGGCTTGTGCCAATTCAACGGCTTTTACCGAGGGCGCACGACCGACAAACAAGGCAATCTGCATATGCGGATAAACAACCACATCGCGTAATGCCAGTAGCGGTAGATAGTTTTCTTCAGCGTCTTTAGCTTTAATGTCTTCAGAATAGCTGTCTTTACTCTCACTGTCTTCGACAGTTTCGTTTTTAACCGTTTCAGACGCCGACTCGTTTTCCAACATATCGTCAGATGAGATATTTAGCGCAGTATCATCAGAAACGTTAGATGAAACGTCGACATCGATGTCGATATTGTCTTGGGCAATTTTATGTTCACTCATATATTCTTCCTCGTTCACCAGACTTGTAAAGTCAAGTTAGTGGTTCATGTTTAGATAAATGGTGCTGCTAAATGAAATTGCAAGGCTATATGACCAACCGCAAGGAGAATATTGCGCCTTTATTTGCATTGTCGCTGATGTCTGCTAGGTTTTGCGCGTGGGCTTTATGGCTAAAATCAGGTAAAATGACGCGCGTCTTAACCGCTCCGTTCAAATAGCAACTATATGGATTAACGTGTGAGTTAAAACGCTAGGGCGAAATAAATAGGTCGGCAATGTGACAATAGCGTGTCAATAGCGGGCCACAAAACATAGGGTAAGGGGCGAGAATATGACCATCAATGCGGTGCTACTAGCGGTAGTCGTCATGCTAGGGCTGTCTTTAGCGCGGGTACACGTGGTACTCAGTTTATTAATCGGGGCGCTGGCAGGTGGGCTGATTGCTGGTCTTGGCATGACCGATACCTTAAATGCTTTTCAAGAAGGTATCCGTAATGGCGCGCAAATTGCGCTGTCTTATGCTTTATTGGGTGCTTTTGCAGTAGCGATTGCGCATTCGGGCTTGCCGCAATCCTTGGCAGGAGCGGTCATCAAGCGCATTGATGCCGGTGGCACCAGTGGCATGATTAAATACATGCTGTTTGCCGGTCTGGTTACCATGAGCTGCTTTAGCCAAAACTTAATCCCGATTCATATCGCCTTTATTCCACTGCTTGTACCGCCTTTATTGCTTGCCTTTAACCGCATGCAAATCGATAGACGCCTGATTGCCTGTCTGATTACTTTTGGTCTGGTGACCACTTATATGTTTATCCCTTATGGCTTTGGCGATATTTATCTTAATCAAATCATGCTTAAAAACGTCGGTGAAGCCGGTATTGATGTATCGAATATTTCGGTCACCAAAGCCATGGCGATTCCGGCACTTGGCATGCTCGTTGGTTTGCTAGTGGCGGTATTTATCAGCTATCGTAAGCCGCGCCAGTATCAGCAGTTGGCCATCGATAAACAAGCTCGCGATGCGGTAGTAGAAAAAGATGCTTTAAGCAAAACAGCAGCCGGCGCACAAACGCAAAGTAAAATGAAAACGATTGTTGCGCTCATTGCTATCGTCACCGCTTTTGTCGTACAGCTCTATACTGATTCATTATTGCTAGGCTCAATGTTTGGTTTTGGCGTCTTTATGGCAACCGGCGTGGTTAAATGGCGTGATGCCGATACCGTTTTTAATGACGGTATCAAGCTGATGGCGATGATTGGCTTTATTATGATTACCGCCCAAGGTTTTGCCGAAGTCATGAAAGCGACCGAACAGATTCAACCATTGGTTGATGGCGCGGCGTCATTGTTTGCGGGTAATAAAGCGATGGCCGCATTTATTATGCTATTGATTGGCTTGATTGTGACCATGGGAATTGGTTCGTCATTCTCGACCATTCCTATTTTGGCGGCGATTTATGTACCGCTATGTATCTCTTTAGGGTTCTCACCTTTAGCAACCATTGCGATTATTGGTACAGCCGGCGCGCTTGGCGATGCCGGTTCGCCTGCGTCAGACTCGACGCTTGGACCAACCTCTGGTCTAAATATCGATGGCCAACACGACCATATTAAGGACAGTGTGGTACCAACCTTTATCCATTACAATATTCCGTTATTGGTATTTGGTTGGATTGCGGCGATGGTGCTTTAATCAATAATCTAGACTTTGACAATAGATATAAAAAAGGCGAGTGATTTTATAATCATTCGCCTTTTTTGATTTTTTATAAAAGTTTAATTTATATTTTTCTCAGTTGCGTAGGGCACACCCTACAAATTGCTCGATATTATTCATTTGCCACTATCAGTATTATCCTCATCAAAATCCCCAATCTCACCAGTTAAACTATTTAAAAAAGCATCACTGTCAGCCAGTAATTCATTTAAGCGTTTCTCATTAATCACCTTTGCCAATTCGTCGGAGTTGAAGGCTTGTTCTTGACTGTAGTAGAGTTTCTCTCTAGCGTCATCATTTCCCAATGCTTGTAAGTACGTATCAACACTATCAGCGCTAGATGCTTTGTCGTTGGACATTTTGATCTGATTTCTTTTAAACCACCTTAAGCCACTTGGCGTAATTAAGCCATCTAGCGGCACATCCCACACTTGGCGCTCAAGCTGCTCAACCATCTGAAAGTCGTAGCACCAGCCAATTTTTAACGGTTTTTTTAACCCTGCCTGATGGCTTTTGCCAAGCGTTGTATCATAAAAACCGCCACCCATGCCCATACGATTGCCATTTTTATCAACCGCCACGAGCGGACAAATAATCATATCTAACTCACGCGCCCAAAGTAACCTGCGATGATGGTTTTGCTTCATACCTAAGCTATGGATACGTGACGGTACATTCAATAGTTTTTTATGATAAATAGGCACAAAGCGCAGGCGTTTATCATCATTACCATTTCTAGTACGACCGAGCGAACCAACCACTGGCAAGTAAGGTAAATAGCCTAAGCGTTTACACCAGTCCAACAGTGGCTGAGTGGGCAGCTCACCAAAGCCATCATAATATAAGCCAATACGCGCACGCAGCGGTAAGCGTTGTTGCAATTTAATTAAATGTAAACTTGCCATGCGCGCATATTGTCTACGTTCGCCAGCCGTTAATTGCCGACGCTGGCGGGTAAATTGTCGTCTAGGCGGATTACTTAAGCTATCAGCGGTTTTGATATCGTTTTTAGAGCGAGCGTCATCAGTCGCGAACTGAGATAAAGAATCAGATAATGCAGTAGCAGAATGTTGTTCGCTGGTGTTTTTAGACATCAGTTAGCCTCACGGACTTGGAGAAATTTGTGATAAGTCATGCTATCATAACGCCACTTTACATCGTATTTTCCTTTATGTGCAGCGTGTGTTGCACTTTTTTCAAAGCAGCTATACAACAAACCATCAAAGAGGGTAGTTATGTCGACACAGAATCAGGCAACTCGTACCGAAAAAGATACCATGGGCAACGTGGAAGTCCCAGCTGACGCTTATTGGGGTGCGCAAACTCAGCGTAGCCGTGAGAACTTTAAAATCGGTGGCGAGACGTTGCCACGTCCGATGATTGAAGCAATGGCGCTAGTGAAAAAAGCCGCTGCGATTACCAATGCGAGCCTTGAGCGTATCGAAGGCGATAAGCGCGACTTAATCGTCCAAGCTGCTGACGAAGTCATCAACGGTGGTTTAACCGATCAGTTCCCATTGGTTGTATGGCAGACGGGTTCTGGTACGCAGTCAAACATGAACATGAACGAAGTATTGGCCAACCGTGCTAATGAGATTGCTGGTAATGAGCGCGGCAGCTACACGCCAATTCATCCAAATGACCATGTCAACCATGCACAATCTACCAACGACAGCTTCCCAACGGCGATTCGTGTTGCCGCTGCTCGTGAAATCAATAGCCTGCTTATTCCAGCGGTAAAAGCATTGCGCGATACACTAGACGCCAAAGCCAAAGAATTTGATAGCATCGTTAAAATCGGTCGTACGCATCTGCAAGACGCGACTCCTTTGACCTTAGGCCAAGAATTCAGCGGTTATGTGAGCCAGCTTGACCATTCATTGACTCGTATTGATAACGCGTTACAAGGTCTATATGAATTGCCACTAGGCGGCACTGCGGTTGGTACTGGTTTAAACGCTCACCCTGATTATGCGGTAAAAGCAGCTGAACAGTTATCAACCTTGACTGGTCTGCCGTTTGTCACCTCACCAAATAAATTTGAAGCACTAGCGGCTCGTGATGCTGAAGTATTTGCTTCTGGCGCATTAAAAACGCTAGCAGGTAGCTTAAATAAAATCGCTAACGACGTACGTTGGTTGGCATCAGGTCCTCGTTGTGGTCTAGGCGAGTTGACGATTCCTGAAAATGAGCCAGGCTCATCTATCATGCCGGGTAAAGTAAACCCAACCCAATCAGAAGCAATGACCATGGTTGTCGCGCAAGTGATGGGTAACGACGTTACTATCAGCATGGCTGGCGCGTCAGGTAACTTTGAGCTTAACGTTTATAAGCCAGTGATTGCCTTTAACTTATTGCAATCTATCAAATTGCTTGGTGATGCGTGCAACAGCTTTAATGAAAACTGTGCCGTTGGCATTGAGCCTGTCAAAGACAAAATCGATGACTTCTTGCATAACTCATTAATGCTAGTCACCGCATTGAACCGTCATGTTGGTTATGAAAACGCAGCAAAAATCGCCAAGACTGCTTATAAAGAAAACAAAACTTTGAAGCAAGTTGCCGTTGAGTTAGAGCTGTTAACTGAAGCGCAGTTTGATGAGTGGGTAACGCCAGCTGATATGGTACACCCTTCTTAATATCAATCCAAAAACCTGATTAGCATTGTCTTTCTCGCTACTCAGTTTTTTAAATTTGATATTTTAAGCCATAAAAAGACCTTGCCATCCTTTATAAACGGATGTGCAGGGTCTTTTTTTATCTATCAATTGAAGCACATACATCGAGAGAAACAATGTCTTACGCTCAGACAACAAGCAAACCAATAGTTATAACAGCGCAAACAAAATTTTGGTTATAATGAGCGCATAGATAAGGGCTCGTGAATTACATTTCTTAAAACACGATAAAGACAATAAGAGCGAACGATCAGACTAACTAAAAATAGTTCGCCGCTAACGTCCATGTTTTTCTTATCTATGACCATTCTAATTATATCATTGAGGTAATTTATGAAAAAGTTAACTGCCGCTCTATCATCAGCTGGTATTTTGATGGCAATGTTGGGTTCTGGTTCTGCCATGGCCTACTCGGACCAAGTGATGGAGCCAAGCGAGAGTTATGATAGCGCTGTTAAACACAGACAGGTCAACTATACTTGCCAAAACAACAAGAAAGTTAGCGTGACTTATGGTTTTAACAAGCAAAACCTACCGACCTTTGCAGAAGCCAATCTGAATGGCAAAAAAAGATTTTTACCCATTAACTTAGGTCGTTCTGACACGGTTGATACCGTGTTTGGTGATGAAGAAAACTTTAGTATTATGACTGGCGCACTGCGTTTAAATAACTATCATAAATCATCGGCTAATATCCAAGATGCCAGCAGTGAAATCATCTATAAAGGCTGTAATGTTAAATCTATCAAAAAGCTTAAAGGCTAGTTTTTAGCAGGCTGATAAATTTAGAGAGTTTAAAAAGACCTTGTCACATAACGCGACAAGGTCTTTTTTTTGGTCTGCCATTAAAAACGTTGCAGAGCGTAAATTACTACTCCTAGATAGTGCAACTATGCTTGAAGACTTAAAAGCTCCATCCGGCAACCGACTAGAAGCTTTGCGTGGTGACAGAGAAGGTCAGCACAGTATTCGTATCAATGGGCAATGGCGATTGTGCTTTACTTGGATAGAACAAGGCGCTACTAACGTAGAAATCGTGGATTATCATTGATTCTATGAAAAATGTTATTAAAAATATCGAAGAGAGCACACTATGAATAAGAACGGTATGTGTCTTATTCATCCGGGTGAAGTACTACGAGAAGACTTTCTTTAACCGCTCGATATGAGCGCCAATGCATTGGCGATAAAGCTTGCTGTCACACCTGCACGTATCAATGAAATCATACGTGAGAAGCGTAGCATTACAGCAGATACTGCCCTGCGTTTAGCCAAGTATTTTGGTGGTAGCGCTCAGTTTTGGCTAAATCTGCAATCTACTTATGAGCTGCGTTTGGTTGAGACTGATAATCTTCAGTTCTTGGATGATATTGAGCCTATTAAATACGCTTAAGCCAAATATGATAGGGTAAGCAAAAAAAGGGCACATGATAAACTCATGTGCCCTTAGCTATTTAAGCAATTTATTTAGCTTATTATCGAAACTTGTTAGTTATTATTTAATTTCAAGCTTCTTACGATCTGAGCCGGTCTCTTTTGGCAGTACCAACTGCAATACGCCATTTTCATATGACGCTTCTGCCTCATCGACTTTTACCTTATCTGGCAACTGGAAGCTACGTGAGACTGAGCCAAAGTAACGCTCATTGCGTAGTATCTTATTGCCTTCTTTTTGCTCGTCTTTTTGTTCGATTTCTGCACTAATAGAGACAATATCTCCAGTAATGGATAAATCAATGTCTTCTTTAGCGACGCCAGGAATCTCAGCATTGACGTAAAACTTATTGTCTTTTTCGTTGACATCAATCTTGATTTGGTTGGCGCTAGGTAGTGCATCACCATGTAGGGGACGCATCAAAAAGCTAGGTGCCATATCATCAAAGAAGTTGTCAAAGATAGAATTGCGTGTGATTAACTGACTCATAACAGTCTCCTTATGTTTGATAGTTTACAGTGTATCTTGCCTACTATATATATGAAGCTGGTCTACAGGATTTCAAGGCCGATTTTCCTTACCATAGATATTTACCGAATTACCAGCGACTATTAGCAGCATACCAAGTATCAAAGCCACGCTAAAGTGCTCAGCATATAAGAGTACGCCAATGAGTGAGATGAGCGGTAATCTGAACATATCCATAGTGACCACGAATGTGACCTCTGCATGTTGCATGGCTTTAGTCATACAATAATGTGCCGATAGCGCCGTGACACCTATAATGACGAGCCATAGCCACTGAATACCTGCTGGCGTTGTCCACCCTTTTATAAATAAAAGTAGTCCCAGAGGGGCTTGTATTAAACACATCATAAAAATGATGCTGATTGGGTTTTCAGTATTGGATAACGATTTTGTGGCCACATGGGAAAAGGCATAGCAAATAGCCGCACCCAAAACCATTAATGACCCATAACGGGCTACCTCTAAGCTTGGCTGTACGATGACTATTACGCCTAGAATGCCTAGTAATACGGCAATAACCTTTCTTACAGTTATAGACTCTTTTAAGAAGAAATACGAGATGATTATCGTCCAAAGGGGCACGGTAAATTCAATAGCAAAAACAGTGGCTAATGGAAGTAGTCCTATGCCTAAGAACCAGCCATATTGTCCCGCGAAATGAAATAAGTTTCTCACTAAGTGTAATTTAATACGCTTGGGTAATAAAAAGCTGCTCTTTTTTGATAAAAACATTATTGGCAATAATACTAGCAAGCCTACGATACTTCGGAAGAATAAAATCTGAAAAATACCAATTTGACTATTTAGCTCACGAGCACCAATGGCCATTAAACAAAATGAGGTGAGTGCTCCAATCACCCAGAGAGTAGCGTGGAACATAATGGTGCAATCCTGTATATAAAATCAAATCTGGAATTTATATGATAGGCTAGTGTCTCATATCAACGAATTAACACAATAAAAAAGCCAAGCAAAATGCTCGGCTTTTCTTATCACACTTTCAAAATGCTAAAACTTATACAAAAGTCCTAGCGTCGTTGTTGCATCAGTACGCGAGTCAACCATTGGACTGTCATATTGCTCATTTGGCAGATAGCTTAAGCTTTGATTGGCAAATCCTGCCCAGCGCTCATTAAAATCATAATTAGCACTAATATTGATATAAGGGTTTAAGCTATTATTTGACTCATAAGCAGTGACGCCTGTCTTCGCTGACTCTTGCGCACTAACGCCATAATAATAGTTATTGTAGTCAGCATCATGATACTCAAAGCCAATGCTTGGATAGACCGTCAGCTTATCTTTAGTGATTTTGGCAAGATAGGTCAAGCGCGCCGTATTGCCGCCACTATTATCTAAAACGTCAGTCGCGACTTGCAGGCGGAAACCGCCCACAGGCGTACGACGTAGATACGATAGACCGGCAGCGGCTGAAGCCTTACGTTTATCCAGACCTTGCAGCGCGCCAGTCGCATCATCAGGATCGAATTCACTGCCATCGAGCTGAGCATAAGCGGCTAGCTGATTGGTGCCATCATTGATGATATAAGCACCTGCTTGCGCACCGCGTGCATAGATTCTGTTGTTATCATAAAACACACCCGGCAATACTTTTATGTCGGTGCTGTCTTCCAAATCATAAGCTGACTTGACTGCCATGACGTTGACGCCGACGCTTAAAATGGCATCTTTATCAGTCGGTAAGTTGTTTTTAAACAGTGCGGCATTAGAGATGCTGGCGACACTAAATAGGGCAGTGGCGGTCAATGCGCTAAGGACAGTGCGCGTCAACGGTTTCGATAGCGCTGATGATTTAAACATGATTTGCTCTCATAAGTGGGTGGGATAAATAGAATAATAAATAAGTCTGGCATTTTACTCAATGGCTGCTAGCACTTGTAATATTTGCTGATGAATATCTTGCCACCACCATATAAAGCCGATACTGATCAGCAGCATGACCAGCCACGGTAGCAATTGCCAAATAAGCGTCGATTTGGTCGCTGTTTGTTGTTGGTTAATTTTGCTGTGATTAAGGCTTGCGTGATTAGCATTCACATTTATAGGTAAGTTTACAGCAGAGTCATGATTAAAACTGCTGTTATTATCAAAATTACCCTCATTATCAAAGCGAGGAGCGAGGGTAGAAGCGGGGGTGGAAAAGTCAGTATCGCTACTTACAGGAGAATTGATATACGTCGTTTGATAAATGTCTTGAGGTGCGCTAGGTACATGCTGTAGCGTAGCAGCCAACCGCTGACGGTAGGCAATGGCAAACGCCAATGCAATCACCAATCCCGTGACCGCGCCACCAATATGACCCGCATTATCAATCCCCGGTACGGCAAAGCCATATACCAAATTGATGCCCATAATAATGATTAGGCTTTTCAGATTGAGCACCATGCCATTGACTGATATTTTAAACAGTGCGGCTATCAATAGCGCGGCACCGATACCCATGATACCGCCAGACGCGCCCGCAGATATGCCCGGTTGTCCAGTGCCATCTAAGATGCCTTGCCACGTAATATGGTTGTTCAGTAGGTTGCCACCGATTGCCGCCAGTAAAAATAACGCCAAAAACTTCGCTGAGCCAAACATCGGCTCGGCGATTTGCCCAAAGAAATACATGGCAAAACCATTAAACAATAAATGCATCAGACCGATATGCAAAAAGGCACTACTTGCCAAGCGCCATGGTTCACTGTCCATGGTATAAGGCAGAGCATTGGCGCCCCATTTTAGCAATTCTTCAGTCGATGGATTATTGGCATCGACGCCGCTCAGCACCTGCATGATAAATAGCCCGATAAAGCTGACTAATAGCAAAGTGGTAACGGGCGCGGTTTTTAATAATTGTTGAATGGTCATAAACGCAAACTATCAATAGAAAGTGATGAGTAGAGTATAAAGGCTAGGGTTAGGGCGTGTCACCCATAAGTGGGTTATAGTCGATTCAACTTCAAAACGATATAGGGTTGCTAGAATAAATTTTTCGAAGCCTCTGGAGTGCGAAGCACACAGCAAGCAAGGAAAATTTATTCTAGCAGCACGCTATTTTGAGCATATCCTTTTTACATCGAACTGAATATATCAATATTTAATAAAGTTGGGTTTTTTAATAAGGACTAGCTTTTTAATAAGCATGAGTTTTAAGGTTCTCATAAGTGCCTTTGACCAAAATGTCATCCGTCACTTGATTGATATCGGTATGACCGCAAAACGCCATGCTGATATCACACTCGTTATAAATAAGCTCTAGCGCACGGCGCACACCATCTTCACCATAAGCGCCAAGTCCATACAAAAACGCGCGACCAATCATTGTACCATTGGCGCCTACAGCGAGTGCTTTGAGCACATCTTGACCGGAGCGAATACCACTATCGAGCCAAATCTCGATATTGCTATTTTCTGCTCGTACCGCTTGCACGATATCAGCGAGCGCGGCAATGGAAGACAACGCCCCATCGAGCTGACGTCCACCATGGTTTGAAACCACCAACGCATCGGCACCGCTACGGGCAGCCATGATGGCGTCTTCAGGTTCCATGATGCCTTTGATAATGAGCTTGCCGCCCCACATATCTTTAATGCGTGCGACGTCATCCCAGCTTAGCGCCGGGTCAAACTGTTCAGCCGTCCATGCCGATAGCGATGAGATATCCTCGACGTTTTTGGCATGGCCGACGATATTACCAAAGCTATGCCGTTTGGTGCCGAGCATATTCATGCACCATTGTGGCTTGGTCATGAGGTTTAATATATTAGCAAGCGTAGGTTTTGGCGGCGCAGATAGACCGTTTTTGATGTCTTTATGGCGTTGACCGAGGACTTGTAAATCCGCGGTTAAGATAAGTGCGGAACAATTGGCCGCCTTAGCGCGGCGAATCAGATTTGCCATAAACTCTTGGTCGCGCATCACATAGAGCTGAAACCAAAACGGCGCAGTAGTGTTTTCTGCGACATCTTCGATAGAGCAGATACTCATGGTTGAAAGCGAGAAGGGCACGCCAAATTTCTCCGCTGCCCGTGCGGCGTGAATCTCACCATCGGCCCACATCATGCCAGTAAAGCCAGTTGGGGCGATAGCAACGGGCATTTTGACTTTTGAGCCTAGCATATCAGTGGCAAGCGAGCGCCCTTCCATATTGACCAGAACCCTTTGGCGCAATTTAATACGGTCAAAGTCGGTTTCATTGTTGCGATAAGTGGTCTCAGTCCATGAGCCCGAATCGACGTAATCATAAAACATGCGTGGTACTTTACGCTCGGCAACACGGCGCAAATCCTCAATTTCCGTTATTTTTTTTAAATCTTTCATAAGTTTCTCATTATTATCATTTTTTACGTTGTCTGTTTTATGACGCTACTAATAATTGCTGCAAATCCAACACTGAAAAAGGATAGTTCAAGCGTTTTGATGGCGTCAGTATCACAGGAATCGTGGTAGCAAACTCCATCATCAGCACCTCATCAAAATCAGCAATATCAACATACTGATAGCGTATCGGCTGCACCGCTTGAAATTGGCTGAGTAGGTGTTCAGCGACGTCACAAAGATGACAGCCAGTCGTCCCGAGTAGCCACCATCTATCCTGATTTTCAGCCGTACCAAGATTGGGATTGGTGGCAATCATACGTGCCCGTAGTGTTGGTATCGTATTACAATTGCCATTATCATTATCCATATTTTTACTCTTATTCTGATTTCTATTTTTGATAGTTGCTACCTTTTAAGATATTTGCTTCTAACGTCTGTTTATAATGTCTAGCGCTAATAATGTCTAATGCTAAGTATTTATCTTCCGTAATTTAAGCAAAGGCATTGATATTATTTAACACTATTTACATGATAAAGAAATAGGGTAAATAATGACAGCGATTGTGAGATTAGGTAAGATGACCTGCTATTTATCATTGCGCATTGTTAGCATCTTATTGATAGCTTGCCGTTTATAGCGCGCCATTTATAGATGGCCGCTTTTTATATGACTATTTTTTCACCACTCGGATATCGCACGCATGACAAGTTTTGGCAAATTTATCAAACGTTTATTATTGGCATTCATGTTGTTGGTCGTGGCATTCCATATATTGGTCGCAGGGTTACTGTTGATTTGGAAAACCCAGCCGATTAATAACAGTATGTTTATGCTGACCCATCGTTTAACGGGCGGCACGGTCACCCAGACGTGGGCTGAGTATGACGCCATTGCCAAATCTGCCAAACAAGCGGCGATTGTCAGTGAGGATTCGACGTTTAGCCAGCATAATGGCTTTGATATGAAAGGCATTAAGGCGGCACAGAAAAAGAACGAAGAAACTGGCAAAATGTCAGCGGGCGGCTCAACGATCACCCAGCAATTGGCTAAAAACCTATTTCTCACCTCGCATCGCTCTTATAGCCGTAAAGCTGAGGAAGCGATTATCACTGTAATGATAGAAACTTTGTGGGATAAGCAGCGCATTTTGACCGCTTATCTCAATGTGGCGGAGTTTGGCAATGGCATTTATGGTATCGATGCCGCCGCCCATCATTATTTTGATAAATCAGCTGCCAACCTAAACCGTGACGAATCTGCTTTACTCATCGCCATGCTGACCAATCCAAAATACTATGAAAGTCATCAAAGCGACAAACGCTTGCGTAACAAACAACGCATCATTAAAAAACGGATGAAAAATGCCGTCTTGCCACAATCGGCTTAGCTTGCTCGCTCAAACTGTTAGTGATTTTAAATAGCGGTAAGATTAATTGTGCTATGTTATAGGATGTAAAATTAGCCGCTCTAAAAAAATTAGTATAAAAACTTCTGAAACGTGTTTGAGTATAAAAATAAAAGATGATGGCGTATCGATAACGCTAAAGGAGTGGGAAGATGGCAGAGATAGATAATAAGCATGAAGTTAATGACAGTATTGATATGAGTATAAAAACTGACAATGAAGTAAGCCCAAGCCTTATTGAAGTGAGTAATAATTCGATTGATGGTTTAACCGATAGTGCGACTAACAGTTTAACTGAGGTCTTAACTGAGAACCTGACTGACATTGATTGGCAACGTTCAGAAGATGGCAGCTATTCACCGAGCAGCTATATCAATCGCGACTTGTCATTATTACAGTTTCATTTGCGGGTATTAGCGCAGGCAGCCAGTTCGCGTCATCCTTTATTAGAGCGGTTATTTTTCTTAATTATTTTTTCATCCAACATCGATGAGTTCTTTGAGATTCGCGTCGCCGGTATCATGCAAAAACTCAATCTGGGTGATGTATCGACCAGTGTCCACGGTATGCGCCCAAGCGAAGTATTGGAAGAGATATCCGTTATCACTCATGCTGCCATCACTGAGCAATACCGTATTTTAAATGAAGATATCCTGCCAGCACTTGCCAAAGAAGATATTCGCTACTTAAAACGGGACGAGTTAAATTGCGAGCAATCGGCATGGATGAAGCGCTATTTCACCGAGCAAGTATCACCGGTATTAACACCTATCAGTATTGACCCTGCGCATCCATTTCCACGCTTAGTGAATAAAAGCCTAAACTTTATCGCTACCTTGGAAGGCAAAGATGCCTTTGGTCGCGATATCAATTTGGCGATTGTACCAGCGCCGCGCAGTTTGCCGCGCGTGATTCGTCTGCCTGATGAGCTGACAGGTGGTAAAGAGCACCATGTGATGCTATCAGCCGTGATTCATGAACATATCGGTGAGCTATTCCCTGGGATGAATGTCACGGGTTGCCATCAGTTTAGATTGACACGCAATGCAGATTTGGACTTGGCAGACGATGTCGATGATATTGCCAAAGCCTTAGAAGGCGAGCTTGAAAACCGCCGCTTTGGCGACAAAGTGCGTTTAGAGGTCACCACCGATTGTCCAACGCCTATTAGTGATTATTTGCTCAATGAGTTTGAGCTGCATGACAATCAATTGTACCGCGTTAATGGACCGGTGAACTTAACGCGCTTGCTGTTTGACTTTAATATTCCAGCACTACGTTATCAGCCTTTTACTTATGTCGTACCGAAACCGTTTCGCCGTGAATTCGATAAGCTGGATAAAGCGACCAGCATGTTTGCGGCGATGCGTAAAGGCGATGTCTTGGTTCATCATCCGTTTCATGCCTTTTCACCGATTATCAATCTATTATGGCAAGCGGCAAGCGACCCAAAAGTATTGGCCATTAAGCAAACGCTATATCGTTCAGGTACCAATTCAGAAATCGTCAAAGCCCTAGCGGCAGCAGCGCGTCATGGTAAAGAAGTCACGGCGGTTATTGAATTACGCGCCCGCTTTGATGAGGCGTCTAATATCGCGGTTGCCAATTATTTGCAAGAAGCTGGCGCGGTGGTCGTTTACGGTATTGTTGGCTACAAAACCCATGCCAAACTGATGCTTATCATTCGCCGTGAAGACGATAAAATCCGTCGTTATGTGCATCTAGGCACTGGTAATTATCACGCGGCCAATGCCAAAGTTTATACCGATTATGGTTTATTTAGTGCCGACCCCGATATCTCAGAAGATGTGCATAAAATTTTCCAAGAGCTGACGGGAATGGGCAAACCTGCCAATTTGAAAAAGCTCCTGCATGCGCCGTTTACCTTGCATGAAAAGCTAATGAGCTTTATCGATGATGAAATTGCCCATGCCAAGGCAGGCAAGCGCGCTCATATCATGGTCAAGGTTAATGCGCTGACCGAGCGACGCCTGATTGATAAATTATATGATGCGTCACAAGCAGGGGTTAAGATTGAGCTAATTTTGCGCTCAATGTGTTGCCTGCGCCCGCAAGTAAAAGGATTGTCTGAAAATATCACTGTGCGTTCTATTATCGGGCGTTTTTTGGAGCATACGCGTATTTATTATTTCCATAACGATGGGGACGAGCGTTTATATTGCGGCAGTGCCGACTGGATGGATCGCAACTTGTTCCATCGCGTCGAGGTGGCATTTCCCATTGAAGATAAGAAGCTCTTTAAACAGATTTATGAAGATGGATTATTAAATTACCTGAAAGACAATGTGCAAGCGTGGACACTTGACGGTAATGGCGTTTGGCATCAAATTGAACCTGCTGCAGGTGAGCTACCGCATATCGCGCAAGATTATTTATTAAAAGTCATCAACCGTGTGGGCGAGTCAGTTTAGCGAAATGGCTTTAATAGTCAGTTTTTAGTTAATCTGCTTTTATTAGCGTTGCTTACTGCTATCTTGGATGAACCTAGATAGTATGAACCTTTAATATTCCCAATCAAAATATTCTAAATTAAAGCCAAGCGTGGATTTAGCCTACGCTTGGCTTTTTCGTGTTAATAATCTCTATTGAGAATGATGATAAGTATAAAGATGAAACATGCGTTACAAACTGTCTGGTAAGCTCACATTTATTCACACATTGATACCGCAGTGCACTGGTTAGCGATTGAGAATTCTTCCTATAATTGATACAGGCTTTATTACTGATACCTCAATTATAAAAAATAGGAATGAATCATGAGCAATACTAAAAATGATACCTCAGATATTAAAAAAGCAGCAGAGCAAGCCGATAGTCAGCAAATCGAAAAAAACCTAGCCGACAATAAAGAAGTCGATGTGCCGGAAGAATTGAGTAAAGAAGAACAGACTTCTTTTATTGATGATGATTTGCGTACTGATAAGTGATTTTAATTTAACTAATTTTAATTTATCTAAAAAGCAACCAGTGCCACAAAGAAATTAGTAGCAATGAGCATATTTATTACTGCATAAAAAATAAATAATGCTCTAAACCATAAATGCGAGGGACGCGCCATGCCAACTAATACCCATCCAAACCATGAAGAAGCGGTACCCGTTCGTGATCCAGCAGCCTTACATCCAGACAATGCCCAAGACAGTTATGAAGGTCGTAAACACGAGCCTAATATCGATGGACCACAGCAAGAATCACAGGAAACGGACGAGATATATTCCGACCCTCGTAAAGAAGAGGACTTACCAGCAGGCGGCAAAAATGTCGCGGATTTAAATGCTTATGATTTATCGAAAAAAGGTAATGAATCGCGTTAAGCCATTGTTTAATTTACAAATAAGTAAGCAGTATTAGAAATTAAATGACCAATAATAATAACGATAACCGCAATAACCCAATATGATAAGAACATGATAATAATTACCCATGATAAGGATACCATGATGCAAAATGAAAATATGCAAACCAAAGATCCCGCTTTAACCAAAACGCGTCTAGACGACGCTGATGTTAATCGTACTAATAGTTATACAGCTAATGCTCATACTGAAATTGACAATAGCATTACTGAAAATAAAGGGACAGATACCTTTAAAGAAGGCGTGATTAATTCAGAACACGTCAACGATAATGACAATCCTGCACGTCAGCCAGATCGCCGTGACCAAGAGGGCAGTGCCTTTGATGAAGGTATCAATGAGCATACGATGGTTGGTGATGCGGCTAAAAGTGCAGGTATCAATGACTTAAACCGCTATGCCAACGTTGATAATGCTCAAACTCGCGTGCTAAATCCTGATGAAAAAGATTTCTAACACTTAGATTTTCAGCATTAATTTAATGAGGCGCTAGACGTTAATGTGAATACTATTTTTCGTTTAGATAGCCGTTTATATAGTACTTTATATACCAGTGATGATAACAACGTTAGAAAAGGAATTACCATGAATACGCCAGATGATAGGGATGCGGAAACGAATAATTTAAAAACGGCTCATTCAAAAGATAATATGCCGCTTAAAGATGCCGATGATAATAATGGGATTGTTGCTGATGATGCATTGCAAACAGCCAATCCAGCAGAAGCAGCAAGGTTAACGGATGACCATGATCCGCATCATGTCGGAAAAAGTCATAAAGAATACGACAGCGCTTTAATGGAGAGTGATAAATAACAGTTTTAGACAGTATGCTAAGAAAGTAGACACTTAGACAGTGTGAAGTGAAGAAGTATGAAGCCAAAAGGTGCAACAATTAGCCGATTCTCATATCGACTGATTGTTGCACCTTTTTCTTTTTAAACCGCCTTTTAGAATGGTTAAAATCCTAGCCATTAAGATATGGCACAGATTCTATAATTAAGCAGGTTCACCGCTATGAAAACGCAGCTCTGTATCTGGGCTCGATATCAGCTCTGCTTCTACCGCTTTAAAAAACGCCACGCGCTCGTCGATATTATCCTCTGACAATGACTGCGCCAATGCCAGATAATCTTCAAAATGACGGCTTTCTGATTTAAGTAAGTAGCGATAATATTTCGCCAAACGCTCATCGTTGATGACTTCAGCCAATGCAGCAAAACGCTCACAAGAACGCGCTTCAATAAATGCTCCGATAATCAATACATCTATCATCGCTGCTGGCTCGTAGGTGCGTTTATGTTTCAGCATACCTTTAGCATAACGTCCGGCACTTAGATATTGCCACGCTTGCCCGCGCTCATTCATGATGCCAAGCACCTGCTCATAATGCAGCATCTCCTCGCGTATCAACTGCGCCAGTTTGCGCTGTAAATCATAAGAAAACTCATAGCGAAATAATAAGTTCATTGCTGTACCAGCCGCTTTTTTTTCACAATTGGCATGGTCTTGAATGATTAATGGCAAGTCAGCAATGGCGGCATTTACCCACGCTTGTGTGGTTCGCGCACCCAAAAACTCATAAATAGGGGATAAATCGACCTTTATAGGCGTTCGTAATTGCGCAATATCGACGCTGTCTTCTTGATTATTTTCTTCTTGAGCGCCATTTTCTTGGGTTAAAGTTGCAAGGTTTTGTGTATTGATAGTCATAGTTTTATTGGGCTTTATTGAGTAGTTGTAAAACAGCATTTATTGAATCATGATAAAAAGGTCTGAAAATAAATAAGTCTGCTATAGTCGATTCAACTTAAAAAGAATACATGGCTGTTGGGATAAATTTTGCAAAGCATCGAAAAGTGCGAAGCGCACAGCAAGCAAGAAAAATTATCCCAACAGCAGGCTGTTTTTAACGTGCCTTTTTTATATTGAACTGACTATATAGCGGCAAATATCTTTAATAGCATCTGGAATAATGGATAATTTGACGTGTTTGGTACTTTATAAACGCCTTAGCTTAATAGATAACCGTTAAGCATAAATTACTATGGTAATGATTACTTACAGTTTATCCATCGTTTCCATCATTGTGCTTAAACAAGGCGTTTATAGCATCTAAAGCCATACGTCTTATAGGGTATCATTTATCTACAGCCTAAGTATTTACTTGCTGAATGATGTTTCCTTGTTTATTTTATTATTTGATAGTAGGATGAGATTTTGCTTTTGGGACATTCTGTCTTACTATTGATTGCTAGTGAATAGTTGATACTCAGCATTATATCAACTATCCATGCTATCGCAAAAAGTAAGGTTTATCACCTTAGTATTTGCTTAAAGCTGGTCTAAATAGTAGCAACTTAGATCTTAAGTGCGATAGTAGTAACCCGGGATTAACACACTTCACGAACAGATAAGGATAACAATATGAGCCAGTCTTCTAACGCCAATCGTATTCAGAAGGGCATTCTTGCCATCGATAAGCAGATGTTCGATTTTATTGAAAACGAAGTGCTGCCGAAAGTCGGTGTGGATTCAGACAGTTATTGGTCAGGTTTTGAAAAGGTCATTAAGGAGTTTACGCCGCGTAATAAAGCGCTGCTTGCGACCCGTGACAAAATCCAAGCCCAGATTGATCAATGGCATCTAGACAATCCTGCCAAAGACGGCGACATTGACTATCCTACTTATAAAGCGTTCTTACAAGAAATTGGCTATCTGTTACCAGAAGGCGAAGATTTCAAAGTCAGCACCCAAAACGTCGACGACGAGATTGCCCATATCGCAGGACCGCAGTTAGTCGTACCCGTACGTAACGCGCGCTATGCATTGAACGCGACCAATGCTCGTTGGGGCAGCTTGTATGATGCTTTGTACGGCACAGACGTGATCAGCGATGAAAATGGTCAAGAAGCAAAAGGTGGCTACAACCCAACTCGCGGCGCTGCTGTCGTGGCGTATGCCAAAAAATTCTTAGATGAAAACTTTGCTTTAGCATCGGGTTCATACAACGATGCCACTGGTTTTAAAGTGGTCGATGGCAAGCTTGAAGTGCTACAAGGTGATACCAGCACTGAGCTAAAAAATGCCGCTCAATTCGCAGGTTTTGTCGGTGATGCAGCAAGCCCAACCGGTATCTTATTAAAGAATAATAACTTACACGCTGAAATTCAAATCGATGGCAGCCATCCAGTCGGTAAAGACGATCCAGCCAATATTAAAGACGTGCTATTAGAATCAGCCATTACAGCGATTCAAGATTGTGAAGATTCAATCGCTGCCGTCGATGCTGAAGAAAAAGTGGAAGTCTATCGCAACTGGTTTGGTTTGATGAATGGCGATTTGCAAGAAACCTTTGAAAAAGGCGGCAAAACCCGTACGCGTAAACAAAACCCAGACCGCGAATATACCACGCCAGATGGCGACACCCTTACCTTACCAGGTCGCTCATTATTGCTAATTCGTAACGTTGGGCATTTGATGCAAAACCCTGCGATCTTAGTCGATTTGGGTAATGGTCAAGAAGAGATTTTTGAAGGCTTGATGGATGGTTTGATTACACCGCTATTGTCTTTAAATGATTTAAAAGGTAACAACCAGCTATCAAACTCGCGTAAAGGTTCGATGTATATCGTTAAACCAAAAATGCATGGTCCTGAAGAAGTCAAAATGGCGAACGACTTGTTTAATGCTTCAGAAGACTTATTGGGCCTAGAACGTAATACTCTTAAAATCGGTATTATGGACGAAGAGCGCCGGATGACGGTCAACCTAAAAGAAGCGATTCGCCAAGCCAAAGAGCGCGTTATCTTTATCAATACGGGCTTCTTAGACCGTACTGGTGATGAGATGCATACCAGCATGAACGCCGGACCTTTCGTACGTAAAGGCGATATGAAGTCAGAAGCATGGCAGCCAGCTTATGAGCAGTGGAACGTCGATATCGGTTTAGAGACGGGTCTACAAGGTCACGCTCAAATTGGTAAAGGCATGTGGGCGAAGCCTGATGAGATGAAAGAGATGATGGAAACCAAAGCCGCACATCCACAAGCGGGCGCTAGCACAGCGTGGGTACCATCACCAACGGGCGCCACCTTACACAGCATGCATTATCATGAAGTGAATGTCGCTGAGGTGCAAGACAAGCTAAAATCACGCGAGCGTGCCAGCTTAGATGACATCTTGACCATTCCATTGGCAAAAAACACCAACTGGACGGAAGAAGAGAAGCAGCAAGAGCTTGATAATAATGCTCAAGGCATCTTAGGTTATGTCGTACGCTGGGTAAACCAAGGCGTTGGTTGCTCTAAAGTACCTGATATCAATGATGTTGGTCTCATGGAAGACCGCGCGACACTGCGTATCTCAAGCCAGCATATCGCCAACTGGCTACATCATGGGGTCATCAGTGAGCAGCAAGTGATGGATACCATGAAACGCATGGCAAAAGTCGTCGATGAGCAAAATGCTGACGATAATGGCTATCAGCCGATGGCAAATGACTTCGATAACTCTTATGCCTTTAAAGCGGCTTGTGATTTGGTGTTTAAAGGTCGCGAGCAGCCAAGTGGCTACACTGAGCCATTGCTACATCAAGCACGCCTTGATCTAAAAGCCAACTGCTAAGTTAATCGAGCCATATTGTTAATTAAATAATATAATTAGCGTTAGTTATTATTAACGGGCTCTGCCTTAAGGGTATTTATCTATGTATAAGTAGCCTGCTAACGTTTTGTTTTTAGTAAGCATATTAAATATAGTTAATATGCTTATTACTGATATTTCTCAATAACACCTCTATTCGCCCATGACGAGTAGGGGTGTTTTTTTGCCCCTAATTAAATATATGTTAAACCTCATAGTGGACATGGCTTTGAAGATTTTTTATCATTAGAGACGTAAAAAATATGTTGCAAATTATGTCAAAGTTGTTATGCTTGTACTCGAAGTATGAGTTTGGTAACGGATGTTACGCAACAGAGCGATAAAGACCAACGTTTACATGGCAGTTACGATTTCGATCCCAGTTATGTAAGTCATGGTTTTTTTCATCTTACGGTAATAGAACTTCGCCACACTTGTTTCTGACTAATCTCGGTAGCCAGTTACACATTATATCTTTGAGGATTTGTGACGATACCATTTTGGGCACCGGCTAATAATAGCTCGCTCATTACTAAAATTGTAAAGTGGAGATACCCCCATGAAAAAACTACTTTTAGCTACAGCAATCGCTGCCCTATCTGTATCAGCTGCTCAAGCTGCACCTACCGTTTACGGTAAAATCTTCATGACAGCTGATTATGTTGATTCAGAATTAGATTTTGCAGATGCTGAAGAAAACCTTATAGCTGGTTATAAAGAAGATGGTACACAAATTAACTCAAATTCTTCACGTATCGGCTTTAAAGGCTCTGAAGCCATGACTGCTAATACTGATGTTATCTATCAGTTAGAGTATGGTATTGATGTTGATGCTGATGACAACCAAACATTCAAAAATCGTGATACTTTCTTAGGTCTAAAAAACAATACCTTCGGCGAATTCCGTGTTGGTAACAACCAATCTACTACAGATTATGTAAATAACGTTGTAACTGCTGGTAATGGCTTTTGGGATAACTTAGGCACCTCTATAAATGATTTAAGTATTAGTAATATCGCTCTCGACTTAGATGACGGAGAAATAGAAAGTCTTGATCTTGATGTGCCAGCACTGAATATGGCTGATAGTCGTCGCGTCGGTAACTCTATCGTTTGGAAGGCTCCTCAAGTTGCTGGTGTTCCAGTACAGTTTGCTGCCATGTATGCCAATGATGATGATATCAAAGGTAAGAATGATAGTGGCTGGGGTGTTTCAGCAATGTTTGATCAAGGTACAGGCTTCACTGCTGGTCTTGCTTATGACGACGACGTAAATATCGCTGGTAGTATCATCCGTGGTACAGCGACAGTGGATCTAGCTAAAGTTGCTAACTTTGGTTTGCCACTCACGCTAGGTGCTTTATATCAAGAAGCTGATTTTGATAAAGGTGCCTATAGTAATAGTGATTTCGGCCTTGGTATCTTAGAAGCGTTCGAAATCGACTTAGGCTTGGACGGTGTTACAGGTCAGAAGAAAGAAAAAGGTTATATTTTAAGTGCTGCTATGGGCTTGAACAACTTTGCTAAGCCTGCCACAATTTATACGCAGTATAATAATACTACCAACATTGCTGGTATTAACGATCTAGATTCTGATCAAATCGTAGTTGGTGGTACTTATTCATATAAGCCAAACATGATTGTGCATGCTTATGTAGGTCAGAATGACGCTGAATATAAAGGCAATGCTGATGGCGATCTTGATTTCCTAGGCAACTTTGATTCAAAAGTATTTGCTGTAGGTGCAGGTCTAGAATACAAATTCTAATCTAAACATTAGAATCTGATTATTAAAAACTCATCCTTCGGGGTGAGTTTTTTTGTTGTGACCTTTTTAAAGCTGCAGTGGGTTATAATAGCTACGTATTTACGATGATTACGCACTTAAGATGATTAAGCGTTAAAAACTGAGTGTTTTAAAGAGTTTGCGCTTTTGCCCTATATTTTGTGGCGTATTTTTAGTAAAATCCTTCTTTACCAATTACCGACAGAGTACTATGACCAAGTTTATATTTGTGACCGGTGGGGTAGTGTCCTCACTAGGAAAAGGTATTACCGCCGCATCCCTTGCTGCCGTGCTAGAAGCACGTGGCGTAAAAGTGACGATGACCAAAATGGATCCGTATATCAACGTCGATCCAGGTACGATGAGCCCGTTCCAGCACGGCGAAGTATTCGTCACCGAAGATGGCGCTGAGACCGATTTAGATTTGGGCTATTATGAGCGTTTTTTGCGCCATTCAAAGATGAGTAAGAGCAACAACTTCACCAGTGGTCGTATCTATCAAAACGTTTTGAATAAAGAGCGCCGCGGTGAATATTTAGGCGGTACGGTACAGGTGATTCCGCATATCACTGATGAAATTAAAAGTAAAATCCTTGCCAGTGGCGAAGGCTATGACATCGCCATTATCGAAATTGGCGGTACAGTTGGTGATATCGAATCACTTCCCTTTATGGAAGCTGTACGCCAAATGCAAGTAGAGCTAGGTCGCAATCGCGCCATGCTGATGCATTTAACGCTAGTACCTTATATTGCCAGTGCTGGTGAAACCAAGACTAAGCCGACCCAGCATTCAGTAAAAGAGCTGCGTTCGATTGGTTTACAGCCTGATGTTTTAATTTGTCGCTCTGATCATCATATCTCACCAGACAATCGCCGCAAGATTGCGCTATTTACCAACGTCGAAGAGCGTGCGGTTATCATGTGTGAAGATGCGCAAAGTATTTACCAGATTCCGCGCACCCTGCATGAGCAGGATCTTGATGACTTAATCTGTGAGCGTTTTGGTCTTGATTTACCAGAAGCGGATTTAAGCGATTGGGATAAAGTGGTTGAAGCCCAGCTGAATCCTGAAGCGACGGTAACGGTAGCGATGGTTGGTAAGTATGTTGAATTACCGGATGCCTATAAGTCTATCAATGAAGCCTTGCTACACGCTGGCATCACCCATAAAGCTGACGTGAAAATCGACTATATTGATGCTGAGTTGTTAGAAACGGATGATAATTTATTTGCCCGTCTAAACGATGCCGATGCTATTTTAGTACCGGGTGGCTTCGGTGAGCGCGGTACCAATGGCAAAATGAAAGCCATTACTTATGCGCGTGAAAACAACGTACCTTATCTTGGTATCTGCCTTGGTATGCAGCTGGCTGTGATTGAGTATGCGCGCAATGTGCTACATATCGATGCCAACTCTTCTGAGTTCCATCGTACGGCGGCTGAACCTATTATTGGTCTGATTACCGAATGGTTGGATGAGCGCGGCGAATTACAGATTCGTAGCGATGATTCAGATCTTGGTGGCACTATGCGTTTAGGTGCACAGCAAGCGGAACTGGTTGCTGGTAGTAAGCTTGCCCAAATCTATGGCTCAACCAATATCACTGAGCGTCATCGCCATCGTTATGAGATGAACAATCGTTATATTGAGCCATTAGAGCAAGCAGGTATGAGCATATCTGGTTATTCGGCTAAGCAGCATTTGGTCGAATCGGTTGAGATTCCTACTCATCCTTGGTTTGTCGCGGTACAGTTCCATCCTGAATTTACCAGCTCGCCACGCGGTGGTCATCCACTGTTTAACAGCTTTGTAAAAGCAGCAAGAACCTATAGCGATAATAAATAATCGTTATCGCATGACAGCTTAATCGTTATAAAAAAGACTGATTTTCGGATTGGTCTTTTTTTTGGACTTTATTTAGCCATTTTTTAATAGCGGTTTCTAGCAATAACGCTTTTATGAAGTAATCTACAGTATCAGCGAGATGTAATTACGCTTAGATACTTTTTTTCATGGGGCTATCGGTTACAATACGGGGGAGTAGCATTAATAATAACTGTTCGTAATAACAGTAAATAACAATAATGAGGGTTACCGCTTCATGGAAAATCTATTAACGGCGCAATCGCATATCAAGCTTATGACGCCAAATGGCAATACAATCAATATCGGTAATGATCAGCCGTTTGTATTGTTCGGTGGTATGAATGTCTTAGAATCAAAAGAATTGGCGTTTGAAATTGCCGAGCAGTATGTTGATATATGTCAGCGTTTGGGTATCGGCTATGTTTTTAAAGCCAGCTTTGATAAAGCCAACCGTTCAAGCTTACATTCTTATAGAGGTCCGGGTTTAGAGCAAGGTATCGATTGGCTTGGGCAAATTAAAGAAAAATTCCAAGTGCCAATTATCACTGACGTCCATGAACCGTATCAAGCAGCGCCCGTTGCTGAAGTTGCTGATATTATCCAGCTGCCAGCGTTTTTATCGCGTCAGACTGATTTGGTGCATGCGATGGCAAAAACCGATGCGATTATTAATATTAAAAAAGCGCAGTTTTTAGCGCCGCATGAGATGGGTCATATCGTCAATAAATGTCTTGAAGGTGGTAACGATAAGCTGATACTTTGTGAGCGCGGTAGTGCTTTTGGTTATAATAATCTGGTCGTCGATATGCTTGGTTTTGATACCATGAAGCAGATGGATATTCCGGTATTTTTTGATGTAACCCATAGTTTGCAGCAACCGGGTGCGCGTAGTGATAGTGCCGGCGGACGCCGTGAGCAAATCACAACGCTTGCCCGCGCAGGTATGGCAACAGGACTAGCTGGATTATTCTTAGAGGCGCATCCAAATCCAGAAACCGCCAAGTGTGATGGCCCGTGTGCGTTGCGAACCAGTCAGTTAGAGCCATTTTTACGTCAGCTAAAGCAGATCGATGATTTGGTTAAAGGCTTTGAGGTGTTAGATACGCATTAATAATGTTAAAAATGATATCGATGAGAGGGTAAGACGATGGCGATTAAAATAGCGCAGGTAAGTATCGAAAATATCGATGATACCGAAGGGCTTGAGAGCGTGATGACGGCGCTAAAAAATATTACCGGTGTCACTGAAATTGAGCTGGAGCCTGAAAATGGTGTTGCCTTTATCCGTTATGATGATACGCAAACGACCATCCATGCTTTCGTTGCGGCAATCAGTATGGTCGATTACGTCACTCAACCGTTTCCTATCGATGCCCCGCAAAATCCACGTTATCATGATTAGCGGTGAGGCACTGATAAAGAAGATGCACTTTCATAAAGCGGTTTCGTAAAGATACGAGCAATCAAACTTGTTGTTCAGCTTAATTGGGCTTATGCTAGTTCAATGCTGCAATGACTGTATTTAGAATACAGCGATGAAAGCAGTTTATTAAAGTTATAAAAATACTCACTCATAAAAACGCAGTTATAAAAATAAGGAGCCTCTCATGGCAAACCAAACCCGTATTATTAAGATTGATGGCATGACTTGTGGCGGCTGTGTGGCAAGCGTCCATAATGCCACCGCCGATATCGATGGTTTAGATGATATCAGTATCGAGCTTGCAGATAATCAAGCGACAGTCACCTTTGATGATAGCAAAACCAGTGCAGAAGTTATTGCTGCTGCTATCGATGAAGCGGGCTTCGATGCAACCGTTGCTAACTCGTAAGTATTGTCATTTAGTTAAGTAAACCAGCTATCATGGCTGGTTTTTTAATGGATATTTAAATGGTTTTTTTAATGAGCAATCACTATTTATACATATTAAGTTGCTTCTATCATGGTGCTGAGCGTTATTAAGCTGTAGAGAGTCACATACTTGAATAGCCATTATTCGTATCCATTTAATATTTACTATTCATTAAGATTCATATTCAATTTTAAAACGCTTTACTTGTTTCATTTAGATTTCCCCTCCACTGATATTTTTATGGCCATATCAATTGATAAACGCTATAAAGCGCTATAACGCAATAACGAGTTCTATTTATGAATGATTCTACCCGTACCAGCAATGAGCAGTCCTATGATGTTGAAACTGATATTCAGTCCAATACGACGACATCGCCTACGCGTGCACACTTGCAACTGGCCATTGATGGAATGACGTGTCAGGCCTGTGCCTCAAGAATCGAGAAGGTACTAAACAAAAAACCATCGGTATATGAGGTGAGTGTAAACTTCGCTGGCGAGACTGCCAATGTTGATTATGACCCAACGCAGACCACGCCTGAGCAGGTCACAGAATGGGTAAATAAAACCGGTTTCGTGGCCAATTTGCAAGCAGCCGATAGTTTGTTTGCACAAACAGACGAGGATACCGCGACTGAATACCCGTGGCGCTTGATTGGTTTATGGGTTTGCTTGCTGCCGTTTTTAGTTGGTATGGCGGGCATGCTTGTTGGGCAAGGTATGGCGTGGATGCCACCGGTTTGGATTCAGTTTATCCTAGCGACGATTGTACAGTTTGGATTGGCATTACCCTTTTACAAAAGCGCTTGGGCATCTATTAAAGGTGGTCTTGCCAATATGGATGTGTTGGTGGTCATCGGTACGGTCACCATTTGGGCGTATTCAACGTATCTATGGCTGACCCATGGCGATGGTACGTTAAGTAGTCTATTGCAAAGTGGTCACGCTGGTGGACATGGCCCAGCAGTGTATTTTGAAGCAGGCGTAATGGTCATTGCTTTTGTGCGTACGGGTAAATATCTTGAAGAGCGCACCAAAAAGCACAGCTTAAACAGTATTGATTTACTATTGTCTTTAACGCCTGATGAAGTTGAACAACAGCAATCGAATGGCGACTTTCATAATGTCGCGCTGCAAGATGTACAAGTAGGCGATATCTTGCGTGCTAAGCAAGGCAGCCGTGTTGCAACCGATGGAATCGTTACCGATGGTGCTGGCTGGTGTGTGGAGAGTCATTTAACGGGTGAGTCCGTACCACTCAAAAAAGAAGTAGGTGATGGACTGCTAGCAGGCGCTCTCGTCGAAAACGGCAGCTTACTCTATCGCGTTAGTGCTAAAGGTAGTGATACCAAGCTCGGAGATATGGTACAAGCGCTCAGTGATGCGCAAGGCTCAAAAGCCAATTTAGCGCGCCTTGCCGATAGAGTAACGGCTATTTTTGTTCCTGTCGTGGTGACGATTGCCTTGATCACCTTTGGGTTGACGTGGTGGCTAACGGGTATGATTGATACGGCGTTAATGCATGCCGTGTCGGTATTGGTCATTGCTTGCCCATGTGCGCTTGGTTTGGCCACGCCAGCTGCTATCATGGCTGGTATGGGTGTCGCCGCGCGTCATGGTGTTTGGTTTAAAGACGCGCAAAGCTTAGAAGCGGCAGGCAATATCGATACCGTTGTTTTGGATAAAACGGGCACATTAACCATCGGTAAGCCTGCTATCGTCGATAATGTGATGGTAGATAAGTCACTAGCCGTTGATGATGTCCTGCAAATTGCCGCGAGTGTTGAGGCGCATGCCAGTCACCCATTAGCGACGGCATTGATTAACGCGGCTACTGAACGAAACTTGCCATTGATGAATGTCACTGATATTAGCGTGATAAAGGGCGCTGGTATACAAGCAAATATCGAAGGCTTAGGCTTAATAAAGGTTGGTAGCGCAGAGTTTGCTAATTTGACGCTACCAAAGCTGATGCCAAAAGTATGGCAAATCGCCAGTACGGTCGCTATTAGTATTAACGATGAGCCGCTCGGTGCTTTTGCCCTTGCTGATGACTTAAAGGATGACACGCCGCAAGCCATAAGAGCGCTACAAGATGCTGGCATCAATGTCATTTTGATGAGTGGTGATAAGCAATCGGTCGTTGACCATGTGGCAGGGCAGCTGGGTATCGAGCAAGCTTACGGTAAAATGAGCCCACGCGATAAGGCAAGCCAAATTGCTTTATTGCAAACAGCGGGTCATAAAGTTGCCATGGCAGGGGACGGCGTCAATGATGCGCCAGCGATGGCAACTGCCGATGCCAGCTTTGCCATGTTTGAAGGTACGGATGTCGCCCAGCACAGTGCTTCTGCGCGCTTGATGGGCGAGTCACTCATGCATATCGATGCAGCGCAAAAAATTGCGAATGCAACGGTGCGTAATATCAAGCAGAATCTATTCTTTGCTTTTATTTATAATTGCCTTGGTATTCCGCTTGCCGCTTTCGGCTTTTTAAATCCTATGATTGCCGCGGCTGCAATGGCGCTCAGCTCTATTTCGGTATTAATGAACGCGTTACGTTTGACACGATTTAAAACCGAGGTTGAACTGGATAACACCGTCTCTGGCGCACATAGCAATAGCAAACGTTTAACAAAAGCATAAGCGTTATATCACTATTAATAATGGCACTAACAAAACGCTTTGATAACGACTACTATCGCTGCTCATATAGGTTTTTATGGGCGCAAGTTGGTGTAAGATAAGGGAAGTTTGGCAAAATTTATGCTATGATGCCAAGCATTATAGCCGACGCTTAAAGTGCCAAACCAACTTTTCACTATTCGCAAAATCATGCGCTAAATAAGCGGATTGTATCACTGGTATCAGATGATATAAATCGTATAAACAGGCAAGACTGGTTTGGGCATATTTGCTATACGATATTTTTTATCTTTTTTGTATTCTAGTTGCCGTTATTTATCCCACAAACTTGGCATGACCAAAGGAATTAACAGACATTATGTACGCTGAAGAAACCACCAACGTCACCGCAATTAAAGACATTCGCGCTCGTGAGATTTTAGACTCGCGCGGTAACCCAACGATTGAAGCCGATGTTATCCTAGCTGATGGCACTATTGGCCGTGCTGCTGCCCCAAGTGGCGCGTCAACTGGCTCACGTGAAGCGCTGGAGCTGCGTGATGGCGACAAAGATCGCTACATGGGTAAAGGCGTCAAAAAAGCCGTTGCCAACGTCAATAGCCAGATTCGCAGTGCGCTAATGGACAAAGATGTCACCGAGCAGCAAGACATTGATGATGCGATGATTGCGCTAGATGGCACAGAAAACAAAGACAGCCTTGGCGCTAATGCCATGCTAGCAGTTTCTTTGGCGACTGCCAAAGCGGCGGCCAAGTCACAAAGTCTGCCACTACATCAATACATTGCAAACTTGCGCAATCAGACGTCATTGACGATGCCTGTACCGATGATGAACATCTTAAACGGTGGCGAGCATGCGGATAACACGGTTGATATCCAAGAGTTTATGATTGAGCCCGTTGGTTTCACCAGCTTCTCAGAAGCGCTGCGTGCGGGTACGGAGATTTTCCACAGCTTAAAATCTGTCCTAAAATCACAAGGCTTGAATACAGCGGTTGGTGATGAAGGCGGCTTTGCACCAAACCTACGTAGCAACGAAGAAGCTATCACTGTTATCATGCAAGCGATTGAGCAAGTTGGCTATAAAGCTGGCGAAGATATTCATTTGGCTTTAGATTGCGCGGCCAGTGAATTCTATAAAGACGGTCAATATATCTTGGCAGGCGAGGGTAATAAATCCTTTGATAGCCAAGGTTTCTCTGACTATTTAGTAGGCTTGGCGCGTCAATATCCTATTATCTCTATCGAAGATGGTCTTGATGAGTCGGATTGGGATGGCTGGAAGTATTTGACTGAGCAGATTGGTGATAAAGTCCAATTGGTCGGTGATGATTTATTTGTGACCAACCCTGCTATCTTGCAAGAAGGGATTGATAAGCATATTGCCAATGCGATTTTGATTAAGTTTAACCAAATCGGTACCTTATCAGAAACGCTAGATGCGATTTATCTGGCGAAGAAAAACGGCTATGCAACGATTATCTCGCATCGTTCAGGTGAAACTGAAGACAGCACCATTGCAGACTTGGCGGTTGGTACTGCTGCTGGTCAGATTAAAACTGGCTCACTATGCCGCTCAGACCGCGTTGCAAAATACAATCAGTTATTACGTATCGAGCAACAAGTACGTGCAAGCTACCGTGGCCGTGAAGAGTTTATCGGTCTACGTGGCTAATTAATAAACTAGACAGTTAGGCTTAAAGCTAAGCGATATATCGTCATTGATATGATGATATATCGCTTAATAAGCCTACTTAGTTTTTTACTTTAATCTATTATCTGTTTTCTATTGTCTCTTTATCGTTTGGCGTGATCAATTTATGAAATACTTTAGCCAATTTATGCTACTTGCTTTAGCCGTTGCCGTCCTTTTAGGACTGCAATATCAATATTGGCTGGGTGAAAACGGTCAGTTTGAGCATAATAAATTGCTTACACAAATTGAAGAGCAGCAGCGTTTAAATGATAACCAAGTAGCGGCAAATAATTTGCTACGCACTGACGTTCATGACTTAAAGACCGGTCTTGAAGCAGTAGAAGAACATGCGCGCTTAGATTTGGGCTTAATTAAGCCAAATGAGACCTTTGTACAAGTATCAACAGCGCCGACGACGCACAGCCGTTATTAATCGCTCTTAATTTTACAAAATGAGTGTTTTCTACTATCTACAGTAGTCACATTATTGGTCTTAAAATATTTATGGTTAAAATCTAAACCTCTTTTTCACTTCTCCCCAGTCCTATCATCATGGAATCCAACCATGAGTATCAATCAAAGCCACCTTATGAATACCACACCTAATATACATGCCATGATTGTCGCTGCTGGTCGCGGTAGTCGTTTTGGTGCCTCTATCGCAAAGCAATATACCATGCTACAAGGGCAGACCTTGCTACAGCATAGCGTGGCGCGGCTTGCTAATAGTGCTTATATTGATAAGTGCTTATTGGTTATAGCGGCAGATGACAGCACGGCAAAGACACTCAATTTTGCGCTGCCGATACAGTATGCCATTGGCGGCGCTGAGCGTTGGCAATCGGTACAAGCAGGGGTAGAAGCCATTCGTGAGACAGGTGCTAAAGATTCAGACTTGGTCGTGATACATGATGCCGCGCGTCCTGCGGTGCCGCAACAGGATATCAATAAGGTGATTGAAGCGGCGATGCTAGAGCCTTATGGCGCTATTCTCGCCACGCCAGTAGCGGATACCTTAAAACAGTCCTACACCCAGCCTCATGCTCAATCTAAGACCACAAACGGCATTATAGATAAGCCTGTCAATAGCAGCAGCACCCACTCTTATGCTAAGCGCACTATCGATCGTAGTCATATGTGGCAAGCACAAACGCCGCAAGTATTTCGCTTAGGTGAGTTGCAGCGAGTATTAACCTATGTTGCTGAGAATCAGCTAGAAATTACCGATGAGGCCAGCGCTTTTGAACATTTAGAGCTGCCGATTAGCTTGGTGTCTGGCAGTCGACAAAATATCAAACTGACTTATCCTGACGACGCTATCTTGCTCGCAGCGATTCTTACCGCCCAGTCCGAACTATCATAAAAAACGATAAAGCACCTATAAGAAGCGATAAAGCACTCTTCCTTTATGATTCTTATTCTCTATGTAAACTGTTTTCTATCTAACCTGTTTTCCATCTAAACTATTTTGCTATCAATCTTAACGTTCTCAATAACTAAATTGAGCGCTTATAACTTCATGCGCCTATTTTTTCTCTTTATGTCTCTAAAACTTTTAAATTGCTTATTCTAGGAAGACATATTCATATCATATTTTGCCTATAAATAATTCTAAAGCACAGCTTAGTATTAATAAGTAGAGGCTTAAGATAAACATATATTGCTTTGATGACGAAAATAGCCTATGATGTAACCAACTTAATACAATTAATATAAACATTTATAAATCAATAATATAACAAGTGGATTTGCTATCCTCAAACATCTTGTCAGTATTTTTTATCTAAAGTTAGTATGGTTGTCTTAGCGACATTTACCTGAAAATAGGGAGTAGCTGATTGTCAACAGTCAATGATTCGACAAATCCAGTAACGCCAGATCTCTGCCAGCTTGTATATCTGAGCCACATTACGTCGACTGGTCTTGCAAGTGCGAGTACGATTAACGACATCGCAGAAGTCGCCATTAAGCTGAACAAAGCCGATAATATTACTGGTATTCTTTGCTACGGCAACGGATACTTTTTCCAGTGTGTGGAAGGTTCTGAGCAAGCATTAACCAATCTAAAAAATCGCTTATTGGTAGATGATCGACATCAAGATTTAAAGATTTTGGATTTTTCAGCGATTGCTGAGCGGCGTTTTGCTGGCTGGTCACTACGTTCTATTACGCTTGAGCGTTGGATGGTGAATGAGCCTAAGCTTAAAGCCTTTATGCCGTTTAAGCCCAATACGTGGGGTGCAAATGAATGGCAGCGGTTTTTAGATATTCTGCAAGGCTATTATGAAGAACAAGAAAAATCCGGCGAGCTTGATACGCAGCCGATAAAATATAATACCTTAGGGGTAACCTTGGGCAAAGTAGTCGGACAGCACCAAGCCTTTTTCCTTATTCAGACTATATTGGGCGGCTTGATTGTGTTGGCGCTACTTTGGCTGATGCTAGCAGATAAGATTTGGTAGACTTTTCTAAAAAATAAAACTCATATATTAGGGCGTGTCTTCAATTCATCTT
>NZ_DEIR01000002.1:0-26307 GCF_002352555.1 Psychrobacter sp. UBA2769
CGCACTTAATAATAGGGCATACCCTAAGGGAACCACCTATTTCACCCTTCAAACCTATTAATAGACCACTTAAAACAGACCGCTATAGTGGAACCACTTATATTAGACCGTGTTTGATGATTCATAAATAGCCATCATTCACAACAAAGTTACCCAATACTGCGTGACACACTTCGAGTGTAGCAGTTTTATATAAGAGGTCTATTAATAAGCGATTTATCCGCCATCTCATTGGCCATCAATAGTGCTTGGTATAAGCTGGTCGCACTTGCGCCGTCGCGCCCTGCTAAATCAAGCGCCGTCCCATGGTCAACTGAGGTACGAATATACGGCAACCCCAAAGTAAGATTGACCGTATCGCCAAAGCCATGCGATTTGAGCACCGGCAAACCTTGGTCATGATACATGGCAATCACAGCGTCACAATTCGCTAAATGTCTTGGGGTAAATAAGGTATCCGCTGGCATCGCCTCTGATATATCGACGCCTGCATCGATAAATTCTTGTAGCACGGGGTTAATAACCTCAATTTCCTCGACACCTAGATGCCCGCCCTCGCCTGCATGCGGATTAAGACCGCATACCAAGATACGCGGCTGCGTTAAGCCAAACTTCTCGCGCATATAGTCAATGACAATTTGTACGGTTTGGCGTACATTATCAGCGGTGATAGCAGCAGGTATGTCTTTTAATGCTAAATGCGTGGTAACAAGCGCCACTTTCATGGCTTGATTGGCGAGCATCATCACGACTTTCTCACAGCCACTTTGCTGCATAAAAAACTCAGTATGACCACTAAACATGGTGCCATCGAGCAGTTTAATATCAGCATCTATCAGTGCAGATTTTTGCAATGGCCCTGTGACGATAGCAGCAACTGTTTTGTTGGTTGCTAACTGATGGGCGATGTCCAACTGCTTGGCAACCATGGCCGAATTACGAGTATTAATTTTTCCGCAGACAACTGGTTCAGCACAAGGGGTATTCAGCAGGATAAAAACATGATTGTCATTATTATTGTCATCAATAGTTTGCTGTGACATCTGCTCTAAAAAGTCATCGGCTGCGATGTCTAAATCGACAGTTTGCCAAAATGGACAGCTCTCGAGCACGCCTGCTGTTACCAGCATATAAGCGCGCTTTTGCATCGCAGCACTATCGGCAGTAACCCAGATTGGGCGTTTAAAATCTTGCAATTTACCCTCAGCTGCTAATAGCAGCACAACATCCATCCCAATACCAGCAGGCTCACCGGTTGTGATTAATAATGGTAGTCTTTTTTGCATAGTAAAATATCCTAGTTTGATATTAAGAATATGATTTTATTGTATTTATTATTATGAAAACGAGCGTTTAAGATGGTCTAAGACATCGCAAATTTTATGTCATAGCAGATGGCATTTTTATAGATAGTTACTTATAGCAGCCGAAAAAACGGTAGAATGTGTTAAACTTTCGCCTTTCATTGTAGCATTTACCAGCAAGCGCTGAGACCACCTTTTGGTACTTCTCTCGTAGAGGTATGTCGCGCTTGCTTGGCTGTATCACTATTAAAATAAATACTGATAGCACACCGCTATTTATAATCTCTTATATACTTAATTTTATACCGACTTTTGACACATTAGGCATCCATGGCAGACAACGAAAAAACCGACGACTTACTCAATCAGACACCGCCGCACAATATCGATATTGAAAAGGCCTTGCTAGCGTCTTTGATGAGTATCGAAGAGGCATACGATAAGATTGCAGATATCGTCACCAAAGACGACTTTTATGCAGGGCGACATCAGTATATTTTTGATGCTATTGCGCATTTGGCGGCGGTCAACGAGCCTTATGATACGGTCATGGTACATGACTGGTTAGAAGCACAAAAACTACTCAAAGGTGCCGGTGGTGACAGCTACTTAGCCGATATTTTGAGTCAAAGTCCTGCCACCTTGTTTAACCTCACCGCTTATGCGCAGCGCGTGCGCGAGCTATCGACCTTACGCCAGCTGATTACTACTGGCAATGACATGCTGACCCTTGCCTATAATCCCAAAGACCAAACGGTAAGCGATATCTTGGACAATGTTGAGGCAAAAATATTTAGTATTAATGAGCAACATAACAAACGCGCAGAACAGCGTGGCCCTGTTGGTATTACCTCGGTATTGACCAATGTTATTGATAAAATCCAAGAATTAAAATCCAATCCTGACGGCATGATAGGTTTGCAAACCCCATTCGTCGAGCTAAACAATAAGACTCAAGGCTTACAAGCGGGCGATTTAATCATTGTGGCGGCGCGTCCGTCTATGGGTAAAACTACTTTTGCGATGAACTTAGCAGAAGGGATTTTATTTAACGAAGATTTACCCGTGGTAGTGTTTTCGATGGAGATGCCAGCAGAATCTATCGTCATGCGTTTGCTATCTTCATGGGGCGCGATTAATCAGACGCACCTGCGTTCTGGGCAAATGAACGAAGATGAATGGGCAAAAATGATGAACGCCATTCAGCATTTGCAGTCTAAGCATTTATACATTGATGACAGTACTGCCCTGCCGCCCTCTGAGCTACGTTCGCGCTGCCGCCGTATCGCTAAAAATCATGATGGCAAACTTGGCGCTATCATTGTCGATTATCTACAGCTGATGAAAGTGCCTAATCTTGATGGCAACCGTGTTGGAGAAATCTCCGAGATTTCTCGTAGCTTAAAAGCCTTGGCTCGTGAGCTTGAATGTCCGGTTATTGCCTTATCGCAGCTTAACCGCAGTCTAGAGAACCGTCCTAATAAGCGCCCTATCATGTCGGATTTGCGTGAATCGGGTGCGATTGAGCAGGATGCCGATTTGATTATGTTTATTTATCGCGATGAGGTTTATAATGAAAACTCAGACCACAAAGGCGTGGCTGAAATCATCATTGGTAAACAGCGTAATGGCCCTATCGGCACCATACGCTTGGGCTTTGAAGGGCAATTTACCCGCTTTATCAACCTGACGCCAGAATACTATCAAAACGTCAGCTTTGAAAATGATGAGTAACGAGCTTAGTAAATAATCAGCTTGATGAGTAATAAACAAAACGAACGATACGCTTAATAAGCGATTATCCATAAAAAATAGCCAGTGCGTCATCAGCTCAGTTGATGACGTACTGGCTTTATTGCTTTACCACATTACTAATAACACCATTTGTTTAATGAAACCGTTTTACTAATAAAAATAACTTTGCTAATAAAGAAGGCAATTATGCGCACTATCACAATCAAACCAGCTGCCATTACCCATAATTTGGCTCAAGTTAAAAAACTGGCACCGACGGCTAAAGTCCTTGCTATGGTTAAAGCCAATGCCTATGGTCATGGCGTAGCCGCTATCCTGCCAGCATTAAAACAAGCTAAACCACAGGCAGATGGTATCGGCGTCGCCACCTTGATAGAAGCCTTGGAAGCTCGTCAATTGGGCTGGGATAAAACCATTGGTCTAATCGAAGGCGCATTTACCGCCGATGAATGGCAGCTGGCGATTGAGCATGATATTAGCTGCGTGATTCATCATGAGCCGCAATTAATATGGGCATTAGAAAACACCCCACCGGTTACCAGTGCCACCCGTGTGGTTTGGCTTAAATACAATACTGGCATGAACCGCTTAGGGTTTAATGACCAAACCCTTATTCCAGCAGCCAAACGTCTGCATGAAGCCGGTTATCAGCTGATTCTGACCACTCACTTTGCCAATGCCGATGACCGCGCTCATCCTCTAAACGCCATTCAAATCCAGCGCTTTAACGACATGCTGCAGACCCTAAAAGAAACGGTGAGTAGCGATGTAAAAGGCTCATTGTGCAACTCAGCGGGTATCGTCAATTTCCCCGAGCATCATCACGATTGGGTACGTCCGGGCATCATGCTCTACGGGAGTACGCCAGTCATTGATAAAAGTGCGCGTGATTTGGACTTACAGCCAGCGATGGAATTTAGCGCGCAGATTATCGCTCTACAAACGGTCAACGCCGGTGATGTTATTGGTTATGGCAGCCGCTGGACTGCGATGCAAGATACTAAAACGGCTTTGGTTAGTATCGGTTATGGTGATGGCTATCCACGGGTGGTGAGTGACAACGCTTATGTTTCTGTTATTGATGCTATCAACCATCAAAGCTATCCATGCGCGGTAGTCGGACGAGTGGCGATGGATATGATTGTCATTGATGTCAGCACTGTTCCAGAAAGCGTGGCTTTAGATAGTAAAGTGATACTTTGGGGTGATACGCCGCACGTCGATGAAGTCGCCGCCCATGCTGAGACCATTAGCTATGAGTTGCTATGCCGCCTAAGCGCTCGCCCAAATCGGACCATAGCAAAATCATAATTGATAGAGTTTAACGTAATGATGGTTTGAGAGACGAATGAAGCAATGCAACACTGCAGCACTGCTGAATCACGGCAAATTGGACATTTACATTAAGCCCAATTGCGCTATACTAAAAGTTTGTTGTCACACCAGTATACGCACTGACGCGATGCTATTAAAAAATGACAACGTATCATTTTTCATCGACTGCGATCGACTGCTAGGATTACTATGAGTTTGCGCCATTTTTTGACCCTATCTGATTTAACCAAACAAGAACTAGAAAACCTAATCAAACGCGCGAGCGAACTGCGTAAGATGCAACATGCTGGCGAGATATATCAGCCCTTTGTTGGTCGGACGCTTGGCATGATATTTGAGAAATCATCCACCCGTACGCGTATCTCGTTCGAGACTGGCATGGGGCAGTTTGGCGGTAATGCTATCTTTTTATCACCAAATGATACCCAGCTTGGGCGCGGTGAGCCGCTAGAAGATTCCGCTCGCGTCATCTCAAGCATGGTCGATATCATCATGATTCGCACCTTTGGGCACGAAAAAGTTGAGACCTTTGCTGAATATTCCAGTGTACCGATTATCAACGCGCTTACTGACGAATTCCATCCATGCCAGCTGCTTGCTGATATGCAGACGTATTATGAGCATCGCGGTAGTATCGAAAATAAAATCGTCACGTGGGTTGGTGATGGCAACAATATGTGCGCCTCCTACATGCAAGCGGCCAATCAGTTTGGCTTTGAGCTACGTGTAGCAGCCCCTTATGGTTTTGAGCCTGACCCTGAGCTGATGAAACGCTTCTCGCATTGCGTCAGTATCGTTGAAAATGTCCAAGAAGCGGCGAAAGATTCAAACTTAATTGTCACCGATGTCTGGGCAAGTATGGGGCAAGAGTCTGAACAAAATACCCGCGCGCGCCGCTTTGCTTCTTATCAAGTGACGCCATCACTACTCGATAAAGCCGACCCTGAAGTGGTGTTTATGCATTGCTTGCCAGCCCATCGCGGCGAAGAAATCTCTCATGATATGCTCGATGATCCGCGCTCTGTGGTGTGGCATGAAGCCGAAAACCGCTTACATGCGCAAAAAGCTTTGATGGAATTTTTATTAAAAGACAAAATTAAGCTGCCTGCCTAAAAACAGGCTGGTAAAGAGCATAACGTGAAATATTGATAAACCAGCACGTATAAAAATAACACGTACAAAAAAAGGCAGAGCATATTTATAGTGCTCTGCCTTTTTATTGTTTACAGCTTTATTTAGCGATAAGTTATAGCATTAAATTCTGTCAATAATACATTAGCGCGTTAAAGTCGTCACGCCATTACTGCCCGCTTTTAATAATACATCGGCTTGATTGGCAGCAAAGATACCATTACAGACTACCCCAACGATATTGTTTAATTGCTGCTCAAGCTCTAGTGGATTACTGACATCTAAGTCATAAGTATCTAAAATCACATTGCCATAATCGGTAACGAAATCTTCACGATATACTGGCTCAGCGCCCAAACGGGCTAATTGCCTTGCCACATACGAGCGCGCTTGTGGCAGCACCTCTATCGGTACTGGAAATTCGCGTCCCAACCATTCAACGCTTTTGCTTTCATCAACCATGCAGATAAACTTATTAGATGCTGCAGCGACAATTTTTTCACGTGTGAGCGCGCCGCCGCCACCTTTAATCAATTGCAAATGCTCATTTACCTCATCAGCACCATCGATATAGACATCAAGCTGACCGGCAAAGTTTAAATCGACAATTTCGATACCAAGAGCGCGTAGCTTATCTTCGGTGACCTGTGAGCTTGCAACCGCGCCAGCAAGCCTTAATGTCGGCAACAACTCAATCAAACAGTTAACCGTACTGCCCGTCCCCACTCCAAGTATCATGTCATCTTCAATATAGCTTAGGGCAGCTTTGGCTGCAGCTTGCTTTTGTGCTTGCTGATCACTCATCATAAATCCTTGGAAAAATAAACGTCTCACTCTAAAAGAGCTAAAATGATAAAAGAGGTAAAATGCGCGCTTATTATAACCGATGGCTTTAGGCGATGTTAGCGTAAAACCCATTCTAAATACTCATTGCCCCTTCTCAGAGCCCATACTTACTTTAATGTATTGATGGCTTGACCTTTAACCTTCAAAAAAACTCCCTATAAAATTTGCAATTGTGTCTTGCAAGATAGTGAAAATCAGCATAGGCTAATCTATTTCGTTTTTGTGCTGATCTATACTGGTTTATAGTTATTTATAGCGGCTAATTTATAAACACTGACTTTATAGCCATTTGCACTTCTTTTATTCATCTTCACTCTGTTTAGGAATTATTATGCTGTCACATTGGGTACGAGCCATCTTGCAAGCCACCGTCTATGACGTTGCCATTCAAACACCACTTGAAGCTGCACCCAAGCTGACCCAACGTTTTGCTAATGATATTCGATTTAAGCGCGAAGACCTGCAACCAGTAAAATCTTTTAAATTACGCGGTGCTTACAACCGTATTAGCCAATTGAGCGATGAGCAAAAAGCGCGCGGCGTCATTTGTGCCTCAGCGGGCAACCATGCCCAAGGCGTTGCTTATTCAGCGCGTAAGCTTGCCCTAAATAACATCATTGTGATGCCAACCACCACCCCTGACATCAAAGTAGATGCGGTACGCGCGCTTGGCGGTAATGTCGACTTGTATGGCGATAGCTTTGATGAAGCCAACCGTTATGCAATCAATCGCGCTGAGACTGAGGGTTTAACCTTTATTCCGCCTTATGATGATGAATTGGTGATTGCAGGACAAGGCACCATTGGTCTGGAATTAACCCAGCAATGGCGTAATATGGATTATGTATTCGTTGCTGTGGGTGGTGGCGGTTTGATTTCTGGCGTCGCAGCATTCTTGGGTGAAGTCGCGCCGCACGTCAAAGTTATCGCTGTAGAAGCAGACCAATCAGCTTCACTTAAAGCTGCTCTTGAAGCAAATGAGCGGGTCACGCTTAAGCAAGTCGGTCTGTTTGTCGATGGTGTTGCAGTCGCTCAAATTGGCGAGCTACCTTTTGATATCGTGCGTATGCAAAAAAGTGATAAATCAGGTCCTGTCGTCGAGCCTGAAGTGGTCACTTGTACCAACGATGAAGTCTGCGCGGCGGTGAAAGATATCTTTGAAGAGAATCGCAGCATCGTTGAACCTGCGGGCGCCCTACCCGTTGCAGGCATGAAAAAATATATCGAAGCCCATAACCTACAAGGTAAAAACTGCGTCAGTATCATTTGCGGTGCCAATATGAACTTTGACCGCTTGCGTTATATCGCTGAGCGTACTGAGATTGGTGAGAAAAAAGAAGCCATCTTTGGCGTGACCATTCCTGAGCAAACCGGCGCTTTCTTAAACTTCTGCCGCAGCTTACATGGCCGTAATATCACCGAGTTTAACTACCGTGCCGATAGCAAAAAATCACCAGATTCGATGGAACCTGCAGCAATCTTTGTCGGTATCGCCCTAAAAGAGGGCGACAAAGAGCGTCAAACGATTAGCAATCAATTGGCGGCTGATGGCTATGAAGCACACGATTTAACCGATGATGATATCGCCAAATCCCATATCCGTCATCTGATTGGTGGTCATGCGCATGTCGAAAATGAGCAGTTATTAAAGGTAGTTTTCCCTGAACGTCCGGGCGCATTATTAACCTTTTTAGAAAAATTGGGCGACGACTTTAATATCACCTTGTTCCATTATCGCAATCATGGCGCCGCTGAAGGTCGTGTGTTGGTCGGCTTGCAAGCTTCTGAGGGCAACTCTCGCCAACTACAAGATGCGCTTCTTGATATCGGCTATGACTGCACCATGCTTAATGACAACATTGGTTATCAGTTGTTTTTAAAATAGGTTTTTATAAGCAACCATGATGACGTATTGTGAGCGGCTTATCCTACTAGGATTAGCCGCTTACTCATATAGAGAGTACTATGCATATCCCTGCTGTTTTTGCCGAAGACAATTTCGATAATGTCATTGAATTTATCGCCGTCAATCCGTTAGCGACTTTGATTGCTCAAACTAAAGATGGCATCGAAGCCTGCCATATACCGCTGTTTTGGCATAACGACCAGGCTAAATTCAATGCAGATGTTGGCTCTGACTCTGACTCTGCTTCCAATAAGTCACACGGCTATCTTTATGGTCATTTTGGTCGTAAAAACCCTATTTACCAAGATGCCTTAACAGACAATTCATGGTTAATTATTTTTCAAGATTCGGGGCATTACATCAGCTCCAACTGGTATCCAAGCAAAGCAAAAACCCATAAAGAAGTACCGACATGGAACTATCAAAGCGTCCACATTCAATCTAAAATCGAGATGCTCGAAGATACCGGTACGCTGAAATGGATATTAGCAACCATGACCGCGCAGCAAGAGGTGATATCCGACAACCCTTGGTCATTAGATGACGCGCCAGCTGCTTATATCGAGGCCATGTGTCGCGGTATTATTGGCTTTAGACTGTCTATCGATTCGATACAAGCACAGTTTAAATTGAGCCAAAATAAAACCGTCGAAAACATGAATGGTGTGATAAACGGTTTAGAGCAATTAAATACTAACAGTGCTGTAGCAATGGCTGCTAAAGTTACCAATCAGAACAATGGCTAATTTCAGTTGTCCTTATTCACCATAAAAAACTATTTTGAAATACTTTAATCGCTCACCGCTCTTTTAATCAGTAAAAACAACACCATTATTATCTTACGTTATTGATATCCATGAGGTTTTGATGAGTAAACACAATAAAAATCATAATCAGCCCGGACATAGCCAACCAGATGCCGTGCGTATGCGTCTTGATAAATGGTTATGGGCCGCCCGATTCTATCGCACCCGCACCCTTGCCAAAGAAGCCATCGAAAGCGGACGCGTCCATTATGCAGGGAGCCGCGTCAAAACCAGCAAAGAGATTGCCGTCGGGGATGAGCTCAGTATTCGCCAAGGCTCAGCAACCGCCATGACTGAGAAAACAGTCTTGGTTGAAGCACTAAGCGCACAACGTGGTAATGCGATTGCTGCCCAAGCGTTATATTCTGAAACTGAGGAAAGCGAGGAGCGCCGCGCTTTTTATGCCGAGCAGCGCAAACTTGCCAATCTTGCCCGTCCAGATAACAAACCCAATAAAAAAGAGCGGCGTGATTTACAACGCTTCAAACACAATCAAGACTAAGGCTGTTATCCATACTGCTCACTCAATATTTATCGCTTTAACTTATTTTAATAATAAAGATGATAAATAAAGAGGGTTCATACAGACTATTTATGTAAGCTATTAAAGTCGGCAGCTTGCTATTATTGATAGCCTAATGTGACCCTATTGTTTTACCTCTACCCTTGCCATTCAACGTATTAACCGTTACGCTGATAGTCAATTAATTTACTCGATAACATGCTAATAAACCGCATTAATCATGCTGGTCTTGATAGCATGTTTTTTTGTTGTGATAAAAGGTCATTATATGCTAATTAAAGCGTCTACTCCCTCCTCTGTGCTATTGGTTTGTTTGGGAAACATTTGCCGTTCACCGACCGCCGAAGAGATTTTTCGTCAGCAAGCAGCCATTGCAGGGCTAGCGATGAAAGTGGATTCGGCAGGGACTGGAGATTGGCATATTGGTCATGCGCCTGATGTACGGGCACAGCGCCATGCTAAAGCTCATGGTTATAACATTAATAAGCTGGTCGCGCGTCAAGTAAGCGCTGACGACTTTCGCAAGTTTGATTTGATTTTGGCGATGGATGCGCAAAACTTAGCCGACCTGCAAGCCATTAAAGACAGCATCACTGACACAGATGGCAAACTTGCCAAACTGGCGCTGTTTAGTGAAGAAGATCCAACCTACGGCGGCGACGATGTACCAGACCCTTATCAAGGTGATGGCGACGCTTTTGAAGAAGTCATCGAACGTATCGAATCAAGTGCCCAAGCGTGGATTGAAAGTTGGAAAACTGCTTAGCGACGCTCAATAATTAGTAACGATTAATACTTAATGGTTCACAGCATTTAAGGTTTATTAGTGCTTAGAAATGATAAATAGTGCTTAGTAATAAAGCGCCATATTTCTGCTACTTTTATGCCGTGCATCCTTTATAATAAACACCGCATGATTTCTTGTTTATTTGCCAGATAGGCTATGTTATGACCTCAGCTTTACGCCATGATTCGAATGCTCAACCTACGACATCGACTAACCTTAAGGTGAATGTACCACTCACTAAATCGGTCGATTTGTCCCATAGCAATACCATGGCATTGGCATGTGTGGCGGATATGGTCGTGACGCTTACCGATGAGGCGCAACTTGATGCCTTTATGGCAAATTACGGAAAAGATGCAGAGCTTACTAAGCCCTTATTCGTACTTTCTGGCGGTAGCAATGTTTTATTGCCAGCGCATCTAGATGCGATTGTCTTACGTCCCCAAATGCACGGTATCACTATGACGGCGCAAACAGACAGTCATGTCGATATCGAAGTGATGGCCGGTGAAAACTGGCATGATTTGGTGATGTATACCGTGGCTCAAGGTTGGTATGGACTTGAAAACTTGGCATTGATACCGGGTCTGACGGGAGCGGCGCCTGTACAAAATATCGGTGCTTACGGTGTGCAATTAGAAGATTGCTTAGCGTACGTACGTGCTTATCATCTGCCAACCCAAACTTGGCATCATCTCACAGCAGCAGACTGCCAGTTTGGCTACCGTGACAGCCTCTTTAAGCGTGCGCCCAATACTTGGCTTATCACTCGCGTGGGTTTTCGCTTACATACCAATGCCAATAAAATCCTTGCCAGCTATGGCGATGTGCAGACGGTCGCGCAGCGCTATGCAGAGCAGCAAGGGCGCATGCAGCCCGTACCTGCTGATGTCATGCAGGCGATTATAGATATTCGCCAACAAAAACTGCCCGACCCTAAACAGCTCCCTAATTGCGGCAGTTTTTTTCAGAACCCTATTATTCCTCAAGCGCAATTTATAGCGCTACAATCCGCTCACCCTACCATCGTTGGCTATCCAATGCCGGATACCATGGTTAAGGTTGCGGCTGGCTGGTTGATTGAACAATCTGGTTTAAAAGGTGGCGGTTTAGCGCCGATTATGACCCATCAGCAGCAAGCCTTGGTGTTGACCAATCACAGCCCTTATCAAGCGACGCAAGCAGATGTGGCAAAGGCTCAAAATCATATTGCCAATATTGTCTCTGAGATATTTGCGATTGAATTATCACGCGAGCCGGTTTGGGTAAATGCTGACGGCTCTATTGGATTTGATGAGCATGTGGTCTAAACGATCATGGTCTAAGCGCTTATGGCGCTCTTACTTACGTTCAGCTGAGCGTATGATAAAGCTGTTTCGAATTATTAATGCCACCTTTTTACTGGGTTCAACGGCGGTTATTCTCGTTATTATCAGTTTATTTACCCCGCTATTTTCACAAGCGGTGATTTATCTCTTAGCCCATTTACCTTTACCAAAGATGCCGCCAGCCGCCATGAGCTCTCCACCGACCGCCTATGTGGTATTGGGCGGCGGTCTGACCAATGATAATAACAATCAAACCATCCTAAACAGTTATAGCCTCAACCGCGCCCGTACGGCGGCAACCGCCTATCATGATTTGCCACTACCTATTGTACTGAGTGGCGCTGAGGCGCCTTGGCTTGGTCAGTGGCTTATTGAACACGGTATTGATGGGCTCATCAGCGAAAATGCCAGTATGAATACCTGTGAAAATGCGCGTTTTACTGCTAAGCGTATTCCTCTATATCATGTGTACCTGATTACCGATAGCTATCATATGGCGCGGGCAAGGAGACAGTTTGCCCTAAACGGCATCAATAGTACCCCAATCAATGCGCCTTTACCGGTCAAACGCGATTGGATGGAACCGGCACAGAACTTGAGTCATTCGCGGCGGGCAGTCTATGAGGTGGCCGCCTACTTACGTGATGTGATACGCCCGCAAGCAAACTGTCGGCATGCTAAGGATGTGACCTCGCAGCAACTCTTAACCCCTAGAGGCAATGCCGTAAAAACGCCTACTGAATAACGCTTAGCTGGCATTTTCTGACCTAGTATTATTAAATTAGCATCATTAGATTAGTATCATCAGACGACTATTATTGCCCCATTATCCACTGTCTCACTTTTAGTATTTATAGAACATTTATAACACTTGCAATAAGTGTATAATATAAGAAACTGCTATTGAAGAGGTTTGCCATGCTCAGTATATTTTTATTAATTCCTTTAAGTTTAATGCTGTTCGTGGTCGCCATCTGGGCAATACGCTATGCGGTCAAATCAAACCAGTTTGAGGACTTAGATAATGCGTCGCAGCGTATTATTTTGGATGACCGTCAAGAACGTCGGCAAACGATTCAAGCTCATACGCCTAGTGACGATATACCGCAAGCTGATGACACGGCAGACTCCAACAAAGCCGATGATTGAATGCTACCGATTTACCTTTTACCGATATCGTCTTAATAAAGCAAATAGCTATCAATAAAATTCAAACATATAGCCTTCCATATCTCATTTATACGTGACTGCTTTTATCATTTTTTTAGATAAATGATAAAAATAGGCTCACGCTTTACTATTTTTAGGAGAGACTCCCCATGACCACAGCTTTACTTGTTGCGGCATTACTAATGGGATTTTTTGGTTCACCGCATTGCTTAGGCATGTGTGGCGGGCTAGTAGCAGCATTTAGTCTATCGATGAAAGACGTGAGCCCTGCTAAGCGCCGCGCTTTGATAGCCACCTACCACTTCGGGCGTTTAAGCAGTTACGCATTTTTAGGTTTGGTCGCCGGACTTGTGGGTACCACTGTTTTAGAGCCATTAATGAAAGGCAATAGTACGCCTCGTATCTTATTGGGCTTGGTATTGGTATTTGTTGGTGTCACGATGCTTGGCGCGCCATTTTTAACCAAGCTTGAGCGTGTCGGCATGCGCTTTTGGCAATATCTGAGTCCGCTACGCCAGAAAGTATTTCCACTTAATACCTTCCCGCGTGCTTTAGCGGCAGGGTTATTATGGGGGTTCTTGCCTTGTGGTTTGGTTTACGGTGCGCTACTGATTGCCGTCGTTGCTCATAACCCATTGGGCGGTGCGGCATTGATGTTTGTCTTCGGTTTGGGGACAGTACCAATGTTGGTTGCCACCCATGAAACGGTTGGTTGGCTACGTGAGAAAATTGGACGCCTACGTTTAAGACAAATTAATGGCGCTATCATGGTTTTATCGGGGTTAGCGGTGGTATTTATCCCTATGATAATGGCTAGCATGCATGGTGGACACGGCGGCGGCGCGGGTCATGGAAATGCACAAATGAGTCATGGTGACCACTCCGCCACGATGACTGATAGCAACGATTCTACGGTAACAGCAACTACAGCTGCCCATCATGATATGAGCAATATGCAGCACGAGATGCCACCCGCTACGGATAGCACGATGGATCATAGTATGCACAATATGGAACATAGTGCAGATAACAGCATGAATCACAACATGGACAATATGCCAGATGAGCAAGAAATGAATAGCCATCATCGTGAAGCTATAACAGAATCTTCTCAATAACAGCATAAAAGTCATTATTGACTTATAAGAAAAGCCCTTAACATCGCGATGACGTTGAGGGCTTTTTTATGCAGCAAGGTTAGTAAAACTGTTCGCTCAATAATAATTATCAAAGCAAGATAAGTTTTACTACTATTCTTGCCACTGCTCAAGGCTAAACTTGGTATCTAAATGCTTCTCTAATGCTGGGATATTAAAGGCATCATCTTCACTGACGAAGCTAATACTGATACCGGTTTGTCCCGCGCGTCCAGTACGTCCGATACGGTGTACGTAATCATCCGGCTGATCTGGCAGGGTATAATTAATCACATGGCTGACATCATCAACATGAATACCGCGTCCTGCCACATCGGTTGCGACCAACACAGAAGCATGACCATCTTTAAAGCGTTGCAGATATTTTTCGCGCTTTTGCTGAATCACATCGCCTGATAACATGACGATTCTATGTCCCTGACGCAGCTTATGATACAAGCGCTTAACCTGATCTTTACGGTTGGCAAAAATAATCACCTTCTCGACTGTGCTATCAGTGATGATACGCTCGACCGCTGCTAGTTTTTGGTCTTCGGTTAATAAGTAAAAATGCTGATCGACCAATTCGCTGGTCTTATGCTCAGGCTCAATCTCTACAAATTCTGGCTCATGCAACCAGCGGTAAGCGAGATTCATCACATCTTGGTTAAAGGTGGCAGAAAACAATAAGCTTTGACGATCAGTATTTGGCGGCATACGACCAACCAAACGCTTGATATCAGGGATAAAACCCATATCAAGCATACGATCCGCTTCATCTAATACCAATACTTCAACGCGATCTAGATAGACCATGCCTTTGTGCATTAGGTCAATCAAACGACCTGGAGTGGCAATTAAGATATCCACATATTGGCGCTCAAGCTCATGCTGCTGGGTTTCATAATTGGTACCTCCCATGATACACACGCTGTGTAGCGAGGTATATTTGGTCAGGGCAATGCAGTCGTCAAATATCTGCTGGGCAAGCTCACGGGTTGGCGCCATAACAACGGCACGTGGCTCACCTAAATAACGTTCTTCATCGGCAGCAAAAGGACGTTTTAATAACGCCTCCATAATGGTCAGTAAAAACGTTGCCGTCTTGCCAGTACCCGTTTGCGCCTGTCCGATGGCGTCTTGATTTGCCAATGTATGCGGTAATATCTGTGCTTGAATGGGCGTCAATTCAGTAAAACCTAAATCACTCACGGCACGTAAGGTAGGGTTTGATAACGGCAAATCCGTAAACGTCTTAAAAGTACTCAAAAAAATATCCTTGTGTGTGAATCGCTTGTCTATTATTAATAAATAAAAGCTCATGATAAGCGTTGGTTTTATAATACGACTGTCTGTTGTGAATAGTAAATATTGTGATTGGAAGCTACTACTTAAAAAAGCCCAGTCCGTAATCTCTAATCAGACAAATTATAAAACTCATAAGCATAAAAAAGCCAAGCCCAACGCCTAAACTTACCAAATATGCTGCGTTCAACTCAACATAGGTAAGATAAGACGGGCTTGACTCAGTAGTATATCAGTAGTTTGTACAGACATTATAGCTGAACGGCGCTAATGACTGTAGCGATTACTCTTCTACCTTTCTGACTTCTTCAGCTTGCAGGCCTTTATCGCCTTCTACCACACTGAACTCAACCTTTTCGCCATCTTTTAGAGAGCGATAACCATCACCTTGGATTGCGCGGAAATGGACAAAAATATCTTCGCCGCTATCACGTTGAATGAAACCAAAGCCTTTTGAGTCATTAAACCACTTAACGATACCTTGCTCACGAGCTGACATAATATTACTTCCTAAAAAGTCACTTAACCCCAAATTCCTTTGCGACATTGCATATAAACGGGGTTTAAGATTATGAAATCAAAATGTAAGAGTACTACTCTACATACCATCATCTGCACATAAAGCGTGTTATTACCCTCTTTATGATGCAGCCTATAGTAAAATTACTATGGTCAGTGTAGGTTCATATCAAAATTGCTTTATGCACTTTAATAGTTAGCCCAACTGACATTAGCAACAAATAGGTGATATTTGTTGCGTAAAAAATATCATAGCACGGGTTTTTAGCAACATAAAGACTTTTAACACGATTTTTAACCCCTAGGATAATTTTTCATTTTATTTTTTATTACATGGCTGCCAAGCTGTTATCATAAAAGAATAAGGGCTTATCTATTCGACTAGTCTTACTATTCGGCTACTTTTATTCTTCGGATAACTTTACTCCTAAAACCTTATAGCAAAGTTATCTTATACGGCCCTACTATTGACCCATAGCGATAACGACAACAATACTTATAAATAAAATACCACTTTATAAAGATAGAGACTATTATGACCATACCTTCTCAGTCAGCAGTGACCGACAAACCTTTTAATCAAGAAACTCTTATAAGTTCAAACAACATAAGTGCAAACGCCAAAACGCATAAACTGTTACTTATCAATGGCGTTAATTTAAATTTATTGGGTAAACGTGAGCCTGAAATTTACGGTCATACAACCCTTGCTGATATTGAGAAAAATTTGGTCGCACGGGCAGCCAAATATGGCATTGAGCTGATTTGCATTCAATCAAACCATGAAGGCAAGCTTGTCGATGAGATTCAACATTATGGTCTGTTAGCAGAGTCAGCAGCGCAAGTAGATGCGATTATTATCAATCCTGCTGCCTTTACTCATACTTCGGTTGCGATACGGGATGCATTATCGGCGACACAAAAACCCTTTATAGAAGTGCATTTGTCCAATGTTCACGCCCGTGAATCGTTCCGGCAGCATTCTTATTTTAGTGATATAGCGGTCGGCGTTATTTGCGGCTTAGGGCATTTAGGCTATCAGATGGCATTAGATTATTGGCTGACTCATACTTATGATTTGAAGTTAGACAGCTAATGATTTATCACTTGATACTTGTTATTAAAACCTTATTGAAACCTTATTTATTAACCAATAAAAAACCGTCATACTGTTAAGTTATAAGCGACAATCTATAACTTATAAGCAGCATTAAGATACGCATACTGTTGCTTTTGGCACATTTTTTGGCACACTAGTTAAACAGCAATCCTTTGCTTAAAATAATAACATTAGGGCTTAGTAAATAAACCCACTATATGGTGACATGAATGGCAAAATCGTCCGGAAAACGCTTTATGAAACTCGCTGGCATGACCGCCAGTATTGCCGGCAAAGCCGCAAAAAACTCATTAAAGCATCTCTCAAGTGACGAAGAAAAACGTCTACAAGCGCGCTCAGAGCTGATGCAAGATGTCGGTGTTCAGATAGCTGAAACGCTTGGCGAAATGAAAGGCGCAGTGATGAAAGTGGGTCAAATCGCCTCGCAATATAAAGATGTGTTTCCGCCGGAAGTTGCAACGGCTTTAGAGAAGCTGCAAAAAGATGCACCGCCAATGCCGTATGCCCAGATACGTGCCCAAGTTGAGCGTGAGCTTAACGCGCCGGTTGCTGAGTTATTTACTGAATTTGAAGAAGCACCCTTTGCCGCCGCCTCAATCGGGCAAGTGCATAGAGCCGTTTTGCCATCTGGACAAAGGGTGGTGGTAAAGGTTCAATACCCTGATGTCGATGAGAACTGTGATAGCGACCTGAAGCAAGTACGCATGGCGTTAAAAATAGCCGGCGTGCTCAATATGAGTAAACAATTACAAGAGCAGTTATTTCACGAGATTCGCCAAAGCTTGCATGATGAGCTCGACTATATTAAAGAGGCGCACAACCTCCAAGTATTTGGTGCGTTTCATGCAGACGACGACGGCCTTATTATTCCTAAAGTGATTGGTAGTCATTCATCTAGACGGATTTTGACCTTAACCGAAGAGATGGGTGAAACGCTCACGGTCGCCGCGACGTGGGAGAATGCTATCAAGCAAAAAATTGCTGAGCGCCTGTTCCATTTTAGCGCAGGGCAACTATTTGGTTTATACCGCATGCACTGTGACCCACACCCTGGCAACTTTGCTTTTCGCACCGATGGCAGTGTGGTCGCTTATGATTTTGGCGGAATTCGCAGTTATAGCCATAGCGAAGTACAATTATTTCGCCGTTTTGCCAAGCATGCTTTAAAGGGTGACGTGACCGCGCTTGAGCAAGATTTAATCGCCCTAGACATTCGCCGTGATGACGAGAAAGTTGTGCCGGGTGAGTTTTATCAGAAATGGCTAGAGATTGGCCTTAAGCCTTTATCCGTAAAGCCTTATCAAGAAGGTGCATTTGATTTCGGTAGCAGCCAGACCCATCACGAAGCCATCGCCCAAATGCGTACTTCTTTAAAGTATTTTGGTCAGTTTCAGCCATCAGCGACGACGATGATGCTTGACCGTACGATTTCGGGCCAGTATTGGAATTTGGTCAATCTGGGTGTGGTGATAGATTTATCACCATTGGTTGCTGAATATATAGACTATTAATACTTAGAAGCCCGATAATTTTGAAAAGCCATATAAGTCGCGTTAATAAACACTAAACATGCAGGGCATGACCGCAGCGATCGCAGAAATCTGCTCCTACGGCGTGGCCAAATTTTCCGCAGTTTGGACAGGCAATAGGATTGAGCTGTGGACGCATATTACGCGCCAGCTCAGCGGTAAAGATACCCGTCGGTACGGCAATAATCGCATAACCGGTAATCATGACCATAGATGCAATTGCTTGCCCGATGGGCGTTTTTGGTGACATATCGCCATAGCCAGTGGTAGTAACCGTTACCACCGCCCAATAAATAGAGATTGGGATACTGGTAAAACCATTCTCTGGCCCTTCTACCACATAGACGACCGAGCCAAAAATAGTCACCAGCAATACCAAGGATAAGAAAAATACCGTGATTTTTTGCTGGCTGGTTTTAAGCGCTGAGGCAAGAAAACCCGCTTGCTGCATATAAGTGTTGAGCTTGAGCACGCGAAATATACGCAAGATGCGTAGTATGCGAATCACGAGCAAATACTGTACACCACCAAATATCAAGCTTAAATAGCTTGGCAATACCGACAATAAATCCACTATCCCAAAGAAGCTAAAAGTATAACGAAAGCGATTGGGCGCTGAAAATAGCCTTAAGATGTATTCAATAGTAAACAAAATGGTAAAAAACCATTCTGCATAGCGAAATATGGTGCCATATTGCAAACGCATGTACAGCACACTATCTAGCATCACTACGCCGACACTGGCCAAAATCGCAATCAGCAATACGATATCAAACAGCTTACCCAAACGGGTATCCGTGCCTTCGATAATAATATGAATGCGGTTACGCAAATGAGTAATGGCTTCGGCAGTTGGTTGCTTCATAGAGTCAATAAAGTCACAAGATCAATGGTTATATAGAACCGAACGTTTTAGGCTGGCATGGACAAGCTAAGGTTGGTCAAAATGCGCTAAAGTGGTTTATAATATTGCAAATATTGTTGCTCTCGACCGTCATCGTCAGAATTGATGATGGGTCAAAATATAGAAAATAGCAGTGTAGCAAAAAAGCGCACCAAACGACATACAAATCGTTAACTGGCCGATAGGTCTATTACACTGCATTAACAGCACAATCATATAATAAGAATACCTCATCAGGTATAAAAAGTTGTTACTGATGTATAGTCCTAACAACTTTTTTATCCGCACTATAAATAACACGTAAAACTTAAGGATGTCATATGGCAGGCCATTCAAAATGGGCAAATATCAAACACCGTAAAGCCCGTCAGGATGCGGTAAAAGGTAAAGTCTTTACCAAAATTATTCGTGAAATTGTTTCTGCTGCCAAGCAAGGTGACCCCGACCCTGATAAAAACCCGCGCTTGCGTGCCGTTATTGAAAAAGCACTGTCAGTCAATATGACACGAGATACCATCAATCGCGCGGTTGCTCGTGGTACAGGCGGCGATGACAATGATAATATGGATGAGGTCAGCTACGAAGGCTATGGTGTCGGCGGCGTCGCAGTATTGGTCGAAACCTTGACTGACAACCTGAACCGTACGGTCAGTGAAGTGCGTCATGCTTTTACCAAAAACGAAGGCAACCTTGGCACCTCAGGCTCAGTGGCTTATCTATTTACCAAGCGCGGCGAAATTACCTTTAACGATATCAGCTTAGAAGAAGAAGTTATGCTAACGGCCTTAGACGCTGGGGCACTTGATATCGAAAACGATGGCGAGTCACTACTGGTCATCACTGAATGGGAAAGTTTCGGTCAAGTCAAAGATGCGCTCAATGCGGCAGGTCTGGTCTCTGACAATGCTGAAGTGACTATGTCGCCATCTACCAGCGCTGAGATAGACAACGTAGAAGATGCCGAAAAAGTCATCAAGATGATTGATATGTTAGAAGATATTGACGATGTGCAAGAAGTCTATAGTAATGTGACTTTTTCAGATGAGGTTATGGCGCAGCTTGAGCAGTAGTTCGAGCAATAGTTTCTAAGCAATATAACCATTTATCAACACCTTATTGATTATTAATAAAAAGGCGAAACATATTTAATGTTTCGCCTTTTTTAGTTTTAAGCGCGGGTGATGAGCACTTTTTCCATGCTAAGTTTTGTAGCTCACCCCTTCCAGCGCTAACAAATACGCTTTCTTGTCTAAGCCGCCTGTATAACCACCCAGCTTACCATCGCTGGCAATTACTCGGTGACAAGGAATGATGATACTAAAGGGGTTTTTACCATTGGCATTAGCAACCGCACGAAAGCCTTTAGGATTACCTACGCGCTGCGCCAGTGTGGCATAGCTAATCGTTTCACCATGCTTGATGCCTTGTAACGCCCGCCATACCTGTTGTTGAAACTCAGTGCCTAAGCTTATATCTAATGGCAAATCAAATACTTGACGCTTACCCTCAAAATACGTGATTAATTGCGCTATCGCTTCTATAAGTAGCGCTTGAGCAGGCACGTCTTTGCTTAGGCTGTTTTGAGCGATAAAGGTAAAATCTTGATCGACAAGCCCATAATGCTTTTTAAGTTTAGGAATGGATTTTGAGCTGTGCCAAGAATCGCCCACCTGCAGCCAATTGACTTCGACCAGCTTAGGGCTGCTGCTATGCGCACTAGCAATCAGTGCTAACTGGTGCGACTCAACAGCTGCGATGGTGACTATCATGATTCTTCCCTCTAAACACTCATATTTTTAACGCTTATTTATTCATTGAAAAAAACTACCAAGCGCTACTCTTTATCGTCAGTCTCAAACAGCGCTGCGACAAACTGTTTTGGACTAAAGGCACGCAAATCATCAATCGACTCACCGACCCCAATATAACGAATCGGCACATCCGAGGTTTCAGCGATATTGAACACCACACCCCCTTTTGCAGTACCGTCTAATTTAGTAATAGTAATGCCGGTTAATGGCACGACTTTGTTAAACAATTCCACTTGGTTAATCGCATTTTGACCCGTGCCAGCGTCGAGGACAATCATACCTTCGTGCGGCGCGCTTGGATCGGCTTTACGCATGACGCGCACCACTTTTTCAAGCTCCGCCATTAGGTGGGTTTTATTTTGCAAGCGCCCTGCCGTATCAGCAATTAATACGTCAATATTTTTTGCTTTGGCAGACTGCATGGCATCAAAGATAACAGAGGCGCTGTCAGAACCATGACCTTGAGCGACGACAGGAATGTTATTGCGTTCACCCCAGATTTGTAGCTGTTCAGTCGCCGCCGCACGGAACGTATCGCCCGCTGCCAACATAACGGATTTACCTTCACCTTGTAAACGCTTAGCAAGTTTACCAATAGTCGTCGTTTTACCAACACCATTCACGCCCACCACCAAGATAATAAAGGGCTTTTTACTGGTATCGATGACCAATGGCGCAACTTTTGGCGTTAAGATATCGACCAGCTCAGTTTGCAAGGCTTTATATAATGAATGGGCATAAATCAAATCGCCACGAGCGGTTTGCTCAGTGAGACTTTTGATAATACGATTGGTTGCATTGACACCGATATCAGCCACCAACAGCTGGTCTTCAACCTCCTCTAATAGCTCATCATCAATCTCTTTACCACCGATAAGAATACTGACCATACCTTCGGCAAGATTTTTACGTGACTTACTTAGTCCCGTTTTCATGCGATTAAACCAGCTGCCTTTTTTCTTATTTTCCTCAGTCTGTTTTGACTCTTGTGACTCTTCTGGCGCGGCTGATAGCTGCTGTATTTCAGTTTGTGCTTTATTTATAGCACTGGTATCACTAGTGGCAGATGTAGTACTTGGTCTATCGCCCAGATGATCTTGCAAAGGCATGGTAGGAATGGTAGTTGTAGGCTGCGATGAAATAGCATTTGTATTAGTATTCGCAGTAGCTTCCAAAGTGTTTTCAGAAGAACTTTGTTTTTCTATCTCAACGATGGGCGTACCTAATGCCATATCTGCTGTATTACTCTTTTCTGCATCACTCTTTTCTGTATTACTGCTTGCAACGCTGTCTGACGCATCGACGATGGGCACCGTTTGCGCTGGCAGACTGGGTAAGGTAATATCATCGTCATCCAAATCATCAAGACCGCCGTCAAGGTTGATGACCACACGATTGCTATTATTGGGATTATTCATAAGCTTGCCCTAAAAGTTATCATTATCAGTAATTTGTTTTAAAGTGACTGTTTTTAAAGTAACTGTCTTTAAAGTGATTTTTTAAAATAGCTGTTTTAAAATGGCTATGCCGCCCGCTTTTTATTATTTAACGGGCGATTATTTTTAGTCTAGTTTAGCATAATTCAAGTGGTGCTTAGCCTTTAGCATTGTAGAGCGCTGTCAAATTGTAAAAACCTGTCAATCCATAACAAACAGCCATGCCAAAAACCGTGCCAAACAGACTGCTTTAAACAAGACTAAAAATTATGCTAGCAATCATACTGTAAACCATACGCTGGTCTAAGCAAGTTTCGCTTAAGGTTTGGACACAAAAATCTGACCTTTGATAGGCCAAACTTCGCCTACTCTTAGCGATCGCTAAACCGTTGTATTTTTTTAATTTACTCAACCACTTATATTGGAAATGACCTATGCTATCACTATCGAATAACTATAAAAAAATAACCCAAATGGGCGCCGCCGTGCTTCTCGCTACCATTGCATTATCGTCAACAGGCTGTAGCACCACTCAAGAATTTAAGCCGACCGCTAGCGTCATGGTTGGGGCGCATAAGTCGTTATAACGGCTTTATGCTCATTATAAATACACATATTACTAGATGCATTAACATACGCTCTTCTCATTCTATAAATCAGTTACTTATCGGCTGCCTTTTTATATAAGTAGAACCTATCATGTCATTGTCACTGCCTTCATCACTGTCTTTACCATCATCTGCTCACTCTCTACGCCTTGCCTGCGCTCTAGCTATGGCCACTACCCTTGCGGCTTGCCAAACCAGCTCGATTTCTTCGGCAAGTGGAGTTGCTACAAATAAAAATACTACAACTACAGATGTGATAAATAAAAACCAAACGCTTAAAGATGCTGAGCAATCTTCAGCGTTGACCATGGATATGTCTGGTCGCCATGAATACAAGCTCGCAAATGGTCTAAAGATAGTGGTCAAAGAAGACCACCGCGCGCCTGTGGTCATGACCCAGATTTGGTATCGCGTCGGGTCAGCAGATGAACCATTTGATAAAGGTGGCATCTCTCATGTGCTAGAGCATATGATGTTTAAAGGCACCACTGATGTATCAAGCGACGATTATGAGCGTTTGATTGCTAAATTTGGCGGCGTTAATAATGCCTTTACCAGTTACGACTATACTGGCTATTACGAGCTATTCCCTGCCAATCGCTTGCCGTTAGCTTTAGAGCTAGAAGCGGATCGCATGACCAATTTGGTTTTTGATGACAAAGCATTTGCCAAAGAGCATCAAGTGGTGATGGAAGAGCGTCGTCAGCGTACGGATGACAACCCCCTTGCCAAAGCTTATGAGTCCTTTCGCTTGCTGGCATTGCCGAACAGCCCGAAAGGCGAATCGGTCATTGGACCCATGAGCGAGCTTGAATCGATTACTCTTAACGATTTAAAAGACTGGTATAAAATATGGTACGCGCCCAATAATGCGACGTTGGTTATCGTCGGTGATGTCGAACCAACCGAAGTATTGGCGCAGGTTAAACGCTACTTTGGGGCGCTAAAACCAAGCGCGCTACCCAAGCGTCCTGCGGTCACTCAAAAGGGCTTTCGCGGTTATCAGCAAGTAGAATCCGAGCAAGCGGTACAAGTGCCAGTTTTATTAATGGGTTATAACGTGCCCAGTCTGGTGAGCGCTGGTGCTAATAATGAAAAACAAGCCTATGCGCTATCACTTGCCCAAGATGTATTAGATGGTGGTCTATCAGCGCGGCTAGAGAGCAGACTGGTACGCGAGCAAGGACTACTTACTACGGTAGGTACGTCTTACGATTTGCTTGATCGCGGCGATGGACTGTTTTTGATACAAGCAACCCCGCGCGAAGGCGTCAGCTTAGCGCAAGCACAACAAGCCATTATCAATGAGATTAATAAACTATCGACCGACCCGATTGCTGCCGATGAAATCGAGCGCGCCAAAACCAATACTGTCACCGGTTTGGTATACGCACAGGACAGCATGGAAGGTCAGGCGCGTATGATTGGCTCCCTGCAATCTATCGGTCTTGATGATAGGTTACTGGCTAAATTGCCAACCAAGCTTGATAGCGTAACGATTGCGGATATCCAAGCGGCAAGTAAAAAGTATTTGGTCAAAGACAATTTAACGGTGATGCATATCATCCCGCCTAAAGAGACTGCCGATAAAGATAAAGCTAGCCAAGATAAGATGAGCGAAGACACCGTTAGTAAAAATAATGCTAATAAAGAAACGGCAAGTAAAGCTAAATAACATCAACATGCTCTCTAGTTACCTTGGCAAAAACCCGATACTTATGACCTTATTAATAAGAAGAAAGACATGACTCAAATACCTTTTCTTAAGAAAACCAAATTCTCATCTAATGTTAAGCAGCTTCCTTATCTGAGTGCAGGTATATTCTTTGGGATGATGACCTTGACTACTATCGCACAGGCAGATATAGCGGGTGGCGAAGATGCTCGCACGCCGGCTGCCGCAGTCGATACTAGCGCGCCTATTGCCGCTTTAGCTAAGCTTAGTAGCCTTGATAATGCCAAACCTTTAGAAGTCACTGTTCCAAAGATTCAGACCTTTAAGACCAAAGCAGGCATTCCTGTGCTTTTTGTGCCGACGACTACTTTGCCCATCGTCGATATTGATTTGCGCTTTAACGCCGGTAGCGCACGTGATAGCAGTATCAGTAAATCAGGCTTTGGTATTGCCAATATGACCGCAACGATGCTTGAACAAGGCTCCAAACGCTTAGATGAAAACGCGTTCACGCGGGCGGTCGAAACCTTGGGTATCAATCTAAGCAGTGGCGCTTATAAAGACATGTTTATTGTCTCGTTGCGTAGCTTATCTGATGATAAGCATTTACTGCCTGCCGTTGACTTAATGACGCAAATGCTTACTGAACCCAGCTTTGATGAGCAAATATTAGCCCGTAATAAAGCACGCTTACTGGTCGGTTTACAGCAGCAAAAACAAGACCCAGGCAGTCTTGCTAGCATTGCCTTTAGCAAGGCACTCTATGGCGACCATCCTTACGCCCATCCATCGGTTGGCACGCTTGAAACGGTTCCTAATATTAAAAGACAACAGTTAATCGACTTTAAAAACCGCTATCTAGTCGCCGCCAATGCGTCGCTTGCCATGACTGGTAATTTGACTTTGGCACAAGCGAAAAATTTGGCTGAAGAAATAACGGCTGACTTGCCAGCGGGTCAAGCGGCGGCTACCCTGCCCGAACCAAAACCATTAACCCAATCTCATCACATTCATATTCCGTTTCCTAGTAGTCAAACCACGGTATTAATGGGTCAATTGGGCGATAAGCGCGCGACTGACCCCCAGGCGCAGCAAAAGCAAACCAACTTTGCCGTCGGTAATGAAGTGCTAGCAGGTGGCGATTTTAACGCGCGCTTGATGACCGAAGTCAGGCAAAACCTTGGTTATACCTATGGCATTTCAGGCTCTATGAACCCGATGCTGGCGCGCGGACCTTATCAGATTGGTTTTTCGACTCGTAATGATAAAGCGCGCGCGGCGATTGATGCCAGCTTGGCGGTGATTAATGAGACCTTAGATAAAGGTATCACCAGCGATGAGATGAGATTGACCACGGATAATTTAAAAAACAG
>NZ_DEIR01000011.1:0-5373 GCF_002352555.1 Psychrobacter sp. UBA2769
TGCCATGGGTATTTCCTCTTTTTTGATGAATCTTTAACAATCAAAGATCGGTAAATAGCTGTTTGACGGCTCATGATGCATAAAAACCATCAAACCGTTGACGCTATGGTTTTACTACTAAAGCTTATTTATTAACAAGGATTGATAGCGCTACAGCTGTCTATATCTTTATATAGAGACATTATACGTGCTTTTCAATCTCTTGCACATTGCCGCGTATTATAACCCACATTGGCAATGCTACAATGCGACATTGTCTTCCTGTGTTTTTTTAATAAACAGACTTATTAATAAACGGATTTATTAATAAACTGACAGCACTAAAAGGCAACACCTCAGTGTCACCCTTAAATCATTATCTGCCACACTCTGTTTATAATTTTCAATATTCTATAATTTCGATATCGATATGTATATTTTGTAAAATACAATACTTTATTAAAGTGCCTCGCTTTGTCAAAAGAGCAAAGCCAATATAAAACACTTGAATAATAAATGGAGCTCATATTGAGAATTGAACTCAAGACCTCTCCCTTACCAAGGGAGTGCTCTACCGCTGAGCTATATGAGCGTGCTTTTAAAAACTACAGTAGCCAACCACTGGGTTGCACTAAAAAAAATATCACGATACAGCAATAATAACTGACTGTCGTGATGATTGATAGTTGCTGCGATGGTGCATATATGGAGCGGGTGGCGGGAATCGAACCCGCGTCATTAGCTTGGAAGGCTAAGGTGTTACCATTATACCACACCCGCATTTACTCTTATGCTGTTTGACTCTGATAGCGAGTCGTTCAGGATATAGAGTATGCTTGGCGCTAGGACAAACTTTGAAAAAATATGGTGGTGGGAGAAGGATTCGAACCTTCGAAGCTTTCGCGACAGATTTACAGTCTGTTGGGTTTGACCGCTCCCCAATCCCACCTAGATTGCTTGATATAAAATCACCTTAATTTAAAGCAAATTCATAAAAAGCGACTTTGAAAGAGATGGTGCCGACTGCCGGGATCGAACTGGCGACCTACTGATTACAAGTCAGTTGCTCTACCAACTGAGCTAAGTCGGCTTGTTCTCTCAAAGTGGTGGCTATTCTATCAAATATTTTGATAGACGCAAGCTCTTTTTTGGTTTTTTTAGTATTATTTTCATAAAAACCGTCAAACACTTGATTACGTTACTGTTTTTTCTAGCATTAAATCGCTCTTTTTATCGCGATTGATATTATCAGCCACGCGGGAAAGTAAATAGCTTGCCACTACCTCTCTAGCCATCATTATTTTTACTACCTAAATCAATAATAAAACCTTTTAATTAACTTTATATTTTATGACTTTTAACAAATGATTCATAAAGTTAATCTATAAACGGACAATTTATGCAGTAATTCGGCAAACTGCCAGTGATAATTAGATAACCTTTAAAATTTTGCAGGTTAAATAAATGATATCAGCTGGCAGATGCGTTTTTTAAGGAATGTTATAAGCGATTTTTAAGGATAAATCGCCTTATACGATGCCCATATTAAACAACCATAATGCTAGGCCAATAATTAAAACTGCCACAAAGACCCATATAAACCAACCGCCGCTGGGCTTTTTCTCAACCTGTCCCGCATTAGCAGGGTTATTGATGGCTTGATCCATGGCATTATTACCAGCTGTACCAAGGTCGCGAGGTTGACCCAAGTTGGCAGTGCCTGAGAACTGCGAAGTAGCAGCTTGCTTGGCGCGTAATACATCAGGATCTGCTTCTTCTTGCAGAGCGGTTTTGGTGGTTTTGTCATGCTTTACAGCGTCTGCTTCTTCTGGTGCTTGACGAGCTGCCTTCTGTATTGGTTCTTCTACAACAGGCGCGCTCGTTACTGCCTCTGTTGCTACCTCTATAGTCTCTGTAGGCTTGGTTTCCGCCTGTTTAGTAGGCTCAGTGGCCACTGCTGCTGTTTCAATCGGTGCGGCTTCGACTGGTATTGCTTCACTACTATCATCTGTCGCTGACAAGACTTCATCGATACCTGTTTCTTTTACCACTGGCTCAGCCTCTACAATTTCAACAGGTTCGGCTGGAGTGTCTGCAACAGGTAAGAACTCTTCAATTTTCGTTTCTTTGACCACAGGTTCTTTAATAACAGCCTCTTTAACCACAGGTATAGCGGCAGCAGGTGCTAATTCGCCAACCGTGTCAGCGCTAGCGCTTAGTGCTGGCTCATCTGTCACAAGTGGAGCGGCTTGCTCATTAGCCAACGTCGCAGCAACTGGCGCGCTTACCTGAAAGCTAAAGCTGGCAAAACCTAGCGTATCATTGGCAGCAAGGTTTGTAGATTTATTGGCCTCAATGCGCTGCTCGTTGATAAAAGTACCGTTTGACGATTCTAAGTCCTTCACGTACAACTCACCGTTTAATACGCTCAGTACCGCATGATTGCGTGACACTTGCTTGCTGCCGAGCACCACATCATTGTCGCTACCGCGTCCCACAGACAGGCTGTCACTGACTGTCAACGTCAGATCACCCAAGGCTTCGGTTAGGGCGTTAAGCTGCCATGTTGCGCCATCTGTGGCGACTGGTGTATTGGCATTTTCTATATGGTTCGTCATGCTATCACTCCTTATTTTTATTAAATGTTCAATGGCTATCTTTCTAAATAATTCTCTTTATTAAATAGCGTTCCTTATTCAATAACTGTCTTCAAATGATGAGCTTAATATCCGCTGAGATTTATCGTCTGCATTATTTAGGAATAAAGCGGGGTTTTATAATACCGCCAAGTTTCTCGTAGGGGATACTAAGCACGGGCATACCATAGGCATAGGGACTAATAGAGTAATGCTGATAACGAATATCGACCCCTTTATCGGTCAAGGTTACGTTATCACTTAAGGTAAACGGCCAGCTTTTCTCATAGCTTACAACGTCTTCATCGACCGTTTTGACCCAGTTTTTATAGGCATCATAAGCTAAGGCTTTAAAGCGAGGTTTCTTGTTAGGCTGGAGCATATCTGCTAATTGGATTTGTTTTTTCCTCTGTTGGTCAAACACCAGATATTCGCTATAAGGCATACCATGAGCGCCGCCCGTATAAACGTACGAGCTAATCTCGAACAGCTCGAAATCGTTTACATGACCCAAGTATTCGGGCGTGACCATTAAGTTGTAGACGAAAACGCTGTCTTCGGGCAAATCAGCAAACTGTGAGTTAACAAACCCATCGATAGCAGTTTTGACATCTGCTGGGCTACTTTTTTTAGTAATGGGCGCAGATTCGGTCGGTTTACTATTAACGACCAAATGATTGATACGCTCATTGGTCAGCTTATTTATCCAAGGATGATTGGTCTTGAGATATTTAACCTCAATCTCTGGGCAGTTATCACGCGCCGCGCATTTTTCTTCTATTTTTTGGGGTAGCTCATACTCTAAGTATTCAGTGTGGCTAATCAGGCTCCCAGCATGCGCTGATAAGCTTAATGCGCCAAGCAGCAGCCCACCACCTAACGAGGTTATTAGTCGCAGCCAAGCCGTCTGTGAGGCAGAGTTTTGAGACAATTTTGACTTATTAGTATGTGGTTGGAGTGCCGCTTTCATATAGCCTCTTTAATATGCAGATAAGGTGTCTTGATATTCTACCGTAACCATTCTGTAGTATTGTAGGTACACTGTTTGTGTTTTTGGATACTTAGTATTTTTGATAATTGGTGTTTCTAATGACCAGTGCTTTTGGCAAACCAGCCTTTATCCGTTTATTCGTTGTAAAAATTATCCGTAATAAAAAAGACACGATATCGTGTCTTTTAAAAGTAAGCAGGAAGATTAAAAAGCTGATTTTAATGCTCGCGTGTATTGCTAAACGTCACTTCTGGATAGCGGTCTTGCATCAGCTGTAAGTTCACGCGTGATGGGGCTAAATAGGTCAAATAGCCGCCGCCATCTATCGATAACTGGTCATGCGCTTTGCGTTTAAATTTCGCTAATGCTACTTCGTCGTCACAATGAATCCAGCGTACAGTCGCGATAGATACCGGTTCAAAGATACATTGCACTTTATATTCTTCTTTTAGACGATGCGCGACCACTTCAAACTGTAGGACACCGACCGCACCCAAGATTAAATCGTTATTAATCTGCGGCATAAAGACCTGCGTTGCGCCCTCTTCACTTAACTGCTGCAGACCTTTTTGCAGCGCTTTTGATTTGAGCGGGTCTTTTAATACCACACGGCGGAACAGTTCAGGAGCAAAATGCGGAATACCGGTAAAGTTCAGCTCCTCCCCTTCGGTAAAGCTGTCACCGATAGAAATCGTTCCATGGTTATGTAAACCGATAATATCACCCGGATAGGCTTCTTCTAACGCTTCACGGTCACCAGCAAGGAAAGTCAAAGCATCGGCAATACGCACGTCTTTACCCAAGCGCACATGCTTCATCTTCATGCCTTTTTCGTACTTGCCTGAGCAAACCCGTAAGAACGCAATGCGGTCACGGTGACGCGGATCCATATTGGCCTGAATCTTAAACACAAAACCGCTAAATTCGGTTTCGGTTGCTGCCACTTCGCGCTCATTGGTCGGGTGCGATTTTGGCGGCGGCGCATATTTGATTAAAGTATCAAGTACCATATTGACGCCAAAGTTACCCAGCGCCGTACCGAACAATACCGGTGTCATCTCGCCCGCCAAGAACGCCTCAACACTAAACTCTTCTAGCGCCATTTGTACCAGCTCAAGTGACTCTTCAAAAGCGTCAAACATCAGCTTACCCAAACGCTCACGGATATCAGGATAATCATAGCCTTCACGCGTCTCAGCGACCGTCATATCACCGCCGTGACCTTTTTCATAAAGGTAGGTTTTGTTTTCGGTTAAATGATAGACGCCAACGAAATCTTGCCCCATACCGATAGGCCAAGTGACTGGAATACATTTAATCTTTAATACCGCTTCGATTTCACTCAATAGCTCAAGTGGCTCACGAATCTGGCGGTCAAGTTTATTGACAAATGAGATGATGGGCGTATCACGCATCCGGCAAACTTCCATCAATTTGATGGTACGCTCTTCGACACCTTTTGCGCCATCGACCATCATCAGCGCACTGTCTACCGCGGTCAGAGTACGATACGTATCTTCACTAAAGTCGGCGTGACCCGGTGTATCTAGCAGATTGACCATATGGTCTTTATAAGGGAACTGCATGACCGAGGTGGTGATAGAGATGCCACGTTCTTGCTCCATGCTCATCCAATCAGATGTCGCATGGCGGTCGGTTTTGCGGCCTTTAACTTCACCAACCACCTGAATCGCTTGACCCCAAAGCAATAGCTTTTCTGTCATGGTGGTCTTACCCGCATCGGGATGCGAGATAATGGCAAAGGTG
>NZ_DEIR01000013.1:0-19706 GCF_002352555.1 Psychrobacter sp. UBA2769
GATGCCTGTATAGCGCATCGATCACAAATGACTGTCTCCCCAGATAGATTATATGCAACACTGTAATCTTGAAAAATATTACTATGATAATTTAGCCTAGTTAGGCATTGCTGTTTGACGTAAGTAAATCTACCTTCGACAAATTTGAGGCGGTTCAAATATGAATTCATTTAGCACAGTTGAGAAGTTACTAGCTAAGCAGAGTTATCCTACGATAGAGAAAAAACCTGAACATAGGCTTGAAGCAGAGGTTATTCTTTTAGAGTATGGTGTCAAAAAAGACAGTGGATTTTTTAAATTATATACAAAATATTTTTTAAGCGCTTTAGATCATCGTTATGGCGCAAGCGAAATAGTTGATCCTCTACCGACAAGAAGTTTCATTCCTAGAGTAAAATTCGCACATGAAGTTTGGGGAGTTCCTAAGAACTATATTCTATTCAGTACAGGCGAAGGTGAAGGAGGCTATTTGTATAACATAGAAGATGATAGTGTATGGGATTTTAATATGGGTCAGCTACAGCCACTAGCCGACGGTACATTACCGCATTGGGATAGCTTTTACGAGTTTATGATTTGGTATTTGAGCGATGAAGAAGATGCTTGATGATTTTTATCATAAAGCCTAACTAATTAAGTTGGATCTAATTTTTCCAACTCCTTTATTCATAGCAAGATGAAGGCAAATGGAATGAAATCTTCCCTAGCTTTGAACAATCTTAGATTGTTCAACAAGTACACTGCGAAGTACACTACAGTTATCACAAGAATTCAAACTCTTAATACCACTAGCCTACAGCCAAATATTCAAGTCCTCACTAGGGTACCGAACCATTGAAAGCACCTGATTGGTTCGCTATATATTTCTTAAAATGAATCCTTCTAGTATTATCGCTTCTACTAGCACGATTAATGACTCCTCTTTCAGAGAAGATTAACATGAGTAATATGCAACGATTGAAATCAACATTGTTAAATAAAAGTAACGGTAAATGGTATCAGAAGGGTAAATGGTATCAGCGCGATAAGCTATACACAGGCATTATCTTCTTTGATAAACCAGACCATCAACTTGAAGCTTATGAAGTTAAAAACGGAGAGATTAGTAAACCGTATGTCTCACCATGTCAGATAGGGTTACCTTCACCTATTCAAATAGACTCTTCAGGGTTTTGTAATGAAGATGAAGACGAGTATGGTTGTGGAACAATACCGCAATTTTATCAAGGCAAATTATATCAAGGTATGTCATATACCTTCAATGAAGGTATATGCGATAGAGAGATCTATACCATTGAAAATGGCGAAACAGAAAATCAAATTATGTGGAGAACAAAACTCCATGAGCCATCCATGTTTGAACTTCGATACGAATATGATCAATCAGGCTTCTACTATAGAAACAGTAGAGATGATATAAATTTTGGTTATAGCAAAACTTGTAAAAAAACCAATCGGCTTGAAGACATAGATATCACATACATCCCAAAATTAAATCGTATAAAACGTTTTACAGCTATAGATGATATTATTCACTCAAAAAACTACCTCGATTGCCCCATCCCTGTGCCAGGGATATATGAACTGATAGAAAATTATCAACATTTTACATTTGATACATTCATACGTTTGAGGATAAGCGAAGATATTGTAGAAGATTTGTTCGATAAATGGGCAAAGAACAATAGCTTTATACACGTGGAGTTTATGTACATCACTGGATTAAACGGACTCTATAATTTAGAAATATTTAATGATAAAGAGGTTTTTAATAGTTTAAAGGAGCTACGTCTCGAAGAAAGTGAGGTGCTACCCCAAAAAATTGAGCAGCTGAAAAAATGTAGTAATAACTTTAAATTAGTTATCTATAAATAGATCTATGAGGGCTAAATTGATATTTTTAATATTAGATGTGCATTATCAAACAGACGTGGTACAAAAGCTGGACAGCGCTAAAGTAGCTGGCATACGTTTTCAAGGTATAGAGACTAATGAGATATTAAGTGAGCATACTGTCAACGTGAACAATGTTGCGCCTTATGAGTCAGGACAATTTTATAAACGAGAATTGCCCTGCTTACTGGCTTTAATTAACCAGATTGATGAACCCTTTGATGCAATTATCATAGACGGCTATGTATTTTTAGACGGTGTTACCAAAGCAGGATTGGGTAAGTATTTATACGATAATCTCGCTAATAAAAAGCCTATCATCGGTATTGCTAAAAACCATTTTTACGACATTACTGAAGACTATGCCGTTTGGCGAGGAATAAGTAAGAACCCAATATATGTAACTAGTATTGGTATAGAAATCACGAAGGCTAAAGAGATGGTAAGTAGGATGGGTGATGACCATCGAATGCCCAAGATGGTTACTTACGTAGATAAACTAGGCCGTGTCATCAATTAGGATATCTATACCTATTGAAATAATTTGCGCTACAGCCAAATCCTCAATAGATAGCAGCCCTTATTCCCATAACGGGGCTTATGGTAAATAGTTTTAGATCGATAAAAGTAGGATTCAGAAGTATTTGGGCTATAAATCGCTAAGACATATGAAGTTTTTTTATTACCGTCAAGCTGTGTAACTAAAAGCTCCTCAGTTAGTATCTACAGATTTGATAGCAGGGGGCAGCGTGGGGTATGCTGTTAAATCTCTAGAACCAAACTTGGGAAGTTTTAATCAAGCGGCGTTGCAATAAAACTCATGATGAACCTGTCTAGGTGACTTCATCCCCAAACCCTTGTGAGTTCTAGTTTGATTGTATTCAGGCTCAATATACAACTTGTAAAACTTTACTAAAGCTTATCAGGTTATTATTTTAATAAGTAATTTTAGAAAAACTTATTTAATTTAATTGATGTAGAATTAAACAAGTGTACTCACCTAAACTATAATTTCCGTTTTCTGTGCTGACCCTTATTAAAAAAGGAGTTCTTATGAAAAAGCTTGCCGCTTGTCTTGGTTTTGCCTTGGCTTGTATCTCTACCTCTCATGCCCAAACCATCGCTGGTTACAGCTTTGAAAAATACCCTGCTAAAATCTATAACGGTAAACAAGCGCCCTTAAAATTAGGTGACTGGAGCTCTTTTCGTACTCGTCTGAAAGCAGCTCATAAAGAGGGTGACATTAACTTCGCGGGTAACTATATCGTAACAACTTGGGGCTGTGGTACAAGCTGTGTGTCAGGGGCTATGATTGATAAACGTACTGGCAAAGTATACGATATTCCACTGGGTGAAACTGAGGATAGTATCACCCCTTATGAAAGTGGCGCAGAATGCTTCGCAGACGGAGCAGAACTCGATGATGACGAACGTTTGGCTTTCTATTCCAATAGCCGCTTATTTATCAGCCGCAATTGTGAAGGCGAGAAAGTCAACGAAACCACCGGTAAACAACTTATCACCTATTATGTCAATATTTGGGATGAAAAGTCCAAGACATTCAAACTAAAAAAGGTTCAGCAATCTAAACTCGTTACAGTGGACTACAGTGAATTTTAAACCAAGTTTTTTCTGTATTTACCTTTTAAAGCCAAGTTTTTAGCCTAAACTTAGCTCATACTACTCCCTATCTTTTTTAGATGCCTTAGTTTGGGCTATCTTGACGAAAGAAATCAACCACCTCAACATTGTAGTAGCACACTAAATTTGGACTGCATTTAAGAGAAGATATATTGCATACGAAAAAGCCAGACAACCTAAGTTGTCTGGCTTTAATATTTTGAACGACTTATCTATGATTATGTTCCCGCCACACAGCATGCTCACATACCTCACAGCACCAACTGTCTTTTGAGCGCATATAAGGAATGTCTGCTGGTATCTGTAAAGGGCACACATAACCACAGTATTCGCATCGCACATCATCTAAATAAGCAAAACACTCACCGATTGTCTCAAACAGTACTCGAGTGCTTATTCTATACTTCTCACAGATGGTTTCTACATGCACGATATAATCACTTGCGTTATCATATGACCAGTAATCCTCACAGATTCTTAAATCGCGTGCGTTCTGCGTCATATTCGGCTGAAGCTTTACACTCATCACATTCTCCTTAGTAGCCGACATAGTGAGAGTGCGGTAGTAGCTCATAAAGCTCGCTCTGAAGCTGACAACGCATATCCTCAATCACATAGTCAAAACTCACATCCAAGCGCTTCTGTACCCATACACGCATCGCCATATCGTTATCAAAGCAGCATTTCACTCCTAAGAAACGTGCGAGTTGATGACCAGATGAAATATACAACTCACGCATCAATGCATTAGCAATAAGGTTTGCATCTGTACTGATTGCACCATCAGGTTTAAACTCACCAAACAGCTCCTCATAATTGATAATTGTCATATTGACGCCTCCTTGTCAGTTTGTGCATTAGAGCTATTCGATGCGCTTGTCAGTTTCTCCTTACTCGCTAGTAGCAAATTATCCATCGCTGAGCCATCTTGACGGGTGATATCAGGTACGTAGCGGCTATACACCCGAAACAGCATCTCCGTACTACTGTGACCCATCTGGCGAGCTATCCATTCAGGATTCTCACCAGCAGCCAGCCAAAGCGTCGCTGCCGTATGCCGAGTCTGATAAGCCCGCCGATGTTTCAAACCGAGGAGGGCAAGGGTGGGTTTCCATACCCTTCTATTAACATTACGGTATTCCATCGGATTGCCTTGTGAGTTGCAAAACACAAACTCTGACTTACCAAAGGTGCGCGTCTTCTGCTCTAGCAAGGCATCATAGACCAACTGTGACATCGCAATATCACGTTGTGAACCTAACGTCTTAGTCGGGCCCATCTCACCATTTACTAATGCACCACGGATACTGATCTCACGCCGATCAAAGTTAATACAGTCCCACTTCAGTCCATCAATCTCACTGGTACGCATTCCTGTAAAAAAGCGAATGGTGTAGTAGGGCCTATAATCAGCTCGGACATGCTTTAAAATCAGCCATACTTCACTCAGTGTGAACGGGTTTACATCTGGACGAGCTTGCTTGAGATTCTTAATATTTTTATAAGGCATCTCAAACTCATGGCGATCTGACGCTTCTTCTAGTATCATACGAAGAAGTATCATGATCTGGTTGATCCGTGCTACTGACAGACTTGACTGACCATCTTTACCGTAACGAACTTTGGCGAGGGAGCTACGGAAGGTCAGCAAGTCTGGTTTTTTTATCGCATGTACCGCTTTACCACCAAACTCAGGTAGCAAGTACTTGTTCAAAATAATCTGCGTCTTTTGCCGATAACTCGGCCGCCATTCAATCTTCTTCTCCTCATACCAAATATCGACAAACTGCCTAAAGGTTGGATTGCGACTGATACAAGCTTCGGCTCTATCAGCCAGTGCTGTCATCTCTTTTAAACGCGTACTCTTTGGAAAGTAAGCGCCATAGTCAAAAATGCCTAGGGTTATTTCTGCTTCCATTTTTTTCAAAACAGTCGCTAATTTTTTTCTGTTAGCTGGGTTATCTTCCAAACTAGTCTTTTCTCGACAACGTATACCTAGATAGTAGAAGTCGGCGATTAGTTTGCCAAACCGTCCTTGTATAGTAGCCATAGTAATTCTCCTTTTATTACTGAAGTGCCATACCGTTGATGGCGCTCATAACCGGCTTACACATATCTTCTTCAATACGCTCCCAGACATATAAAATCTTGCGACCGCCGAAAGGGCGGATGTAATGAATGTTCTCAATCAAAACAGTGTCTTTCATTTGATTGCGGATAGTACGTGGGTCGTACTTGATACGTTCGGCTAGCTCATCAGTTGTTAAATAAGTATTGCTCATGATATTTACCTCTTTTCAGTTATTAAGTCATCGCATTAAGTGATAGAATAAAAATTATTTTATTAACCTGTAAAAATGCATCTTGAAGGAATCAGTTAATATTTACCCGCTTAGAGGTAATTAATAACCGATTTGTGTACTATATTATCTTTTTACCTCAATGTAAAGCATTTTTACCCGAAAAGAGGTATTAATTATGATTGTGTCTAAACTTCCTGTGATTCTGGCAGAGAAAAAACTGCGCGTAGCAGATGTTGTAAGAGCAACAGGCATGAGCAAATCAACGCTTCATAAACTATATAATGAAGAGTCCTCAAGAATTGATTTCAATACTATTGACCAGTTATGTGAGTTTTTAGATGTGCAGGTGGGTGACTTATTTATTTACAAGCCAAATGTTAAAGATGATGATGAAGAATCTTGAAAACTATCAAACAGAAAATATATATGCAGAGAAATAAGTGGCAAAGCCATATATACAAGGCACTTCAAAGCATAGAATTAAGGTTGGGGTTATTTTTTATATTTACTTTTCCATGATTTGGTCACGTTTTGGTCACGCTATGAGCTCAATTTATAAAAGCAGTGGAAAAGCAAAAACGATGCTAATAAAATATTTCTTAGCATCGTTTTTTATAAAGGTAAGAATAATAAGTTGGGGTCGATTACAAAATCAGTGTTTATAGCGTGGACACGAAATGGTCACGTTTTGGTCACGGTGCTGATTTTTGAGCTTTTAATATGTTAGTTAAACTTAGCAATTAGACTGAGTCACTCATACTGAAAAACACTACAACCCCCGAAAATTGGATAAAAAAAAGCCTCACTGTTAAGTGAGGCTTTTTAAGTATTTGGAGCGGGAAAAGAGATTCGAACTCTCGACCCCAACCTTGGCAAGGTTATGCTCTACCACTGAGCTATTCCCGCTAATTATCAATTAACTATCGTCAGTTGATGAAGGCGTATTATACGCAGTTTTTCGAAGGTGTCAATACCTATCACGAAAAAAAGTAAAAGTTAGCACATTAGCTATGTCATCCGCCCCTCATCGTATGTTATAACAGATAGTTATATTCTACATTCCAAAAGATTTGCATTAAATAAATAAGCTGGGATGCGGTTTATAGTGAGCAACCATCATATACACCATTATCAATACTTATAATGATAAGTCATAAGGATAAAAAATGAGTCAACAATATACAATCGCTGATTACTTATTTGATCGTATCGCTGAAGCGGGTGCGACAGAAATATTTGGCGTGCCCGGTGATTTTAATTTAACGTTTTTGGATAACGTGATTGCTTCTGATAAATTGCGTTGGGTTGGTAACACCAATGAGCTAAATGCTGGTTATGCTGCTGATGGCTACGCACGCGAGCGTGGCTTTGCCGCTATGGTGACCACCTTTGGCGTGGGCGAGCTGTCGGCGATTAATGCCACTGCAGGCTCTTTTGCCGAGTATGCACCGGTACTGCATGTGGTCGGTGCACCAAGCACGGCGTTACAAGATTCAAAACGCCGGATTCACCATACTTTAGGTGATGGCGTATTTAATCATTTTATTAAAATGGTTGAACCCGTCACCGTCGCTCGCGCGCATATCACGCCCGATAACGCGGCCTCTGAGATTGATCGCGTCATTCGCTTGATTCTTAAAAAGCATCGCCCCGGCTATTTATTATTATCACCAGATGTGGCGAAAACACCGATTTATCCACCAACAACCAAGCTTGATGACAGCCAAGAAGATATTACTAGCCAAGCAGCATTGGCCGATTTTAAACAAGCGCTAATAGAATTTTTACCTAATAAAACCACCACTTTGATGGCAGATTTGATGGTACATCGTTTGGGGTTACAAAATCAGCTAAAAGCCTTAATCGCTGATACCGACATTCCTTATACCACGCTGTCATGGGGTAAAACCCTTCTTGATGAAAACAGTGAGCGTTGGGCGGGTACTTATGCAGGCGTGGCATCACGTCCTGTGGTTAAAGACGCGGTAGAAAATTGCGAATGCTTAATTAAAATCGGCGTGCAATATACCGATACTACCACTGCAGGTTTTAGCCAAGATATTGATGAAAAAGTCGTGGTCGATTTGCATTATGAGCGTGCGTCTATCAGCGGTCGAAACTTTGCGCCGATTGCACTAAAAGATGCTCTGCAAACCCTGCATGAAGTCATGACCTCGGGTATTGAGATTGTGCCCAAGCAATTCTGCAAAGAGATGAAGCCGCATGAGCAAAATGGCAAGGATGATGAGCCGATTCGCCAAGATGACTTATGGCATATCATCGCTGACTCTCTCGATGATAAAAACCTCGTGTTCTCTGACCAAGGTACGGCGTACTTTGGTATCAGTGATGTGCGTCTGCCAGAAGGCGTGACCTCTTATGGGCAACCGATGTGGGGCTCAATCGGCTATACCTTGCCAGCGAGTTTGGGTGGTGCTATTGCTTCACCGCATAAGCGTAGTATCTTATTGATTGGTGATGGCTCTGCTTTATTAACAGTGCAAGAAATCGCGGTAATGATTCAAGAGCGCATCAATCCGGTGATTGTACTGATTAATAATGACGGCTATACCGTTGAGCGGGCGATTCATGGTGAAAACCAGCGCTACAATGACATTCCTAAGTGCGACTGGCAGATGATGCCAAAAGCCTTTGGGGCGACGGAAGAAAATAGCTTAATTATGAAAGTGGAAACCGCTGGCGAATTAAAAGCGGCGTTGAAAAAAGCCGCTGCCACCAAAGATAAGTTGGTGATGTTAGAGGTGATTGCAGATAAGCATGACATTCCACCATTATTGGCTGATATCAGCGCCGCCCTTAAACCAAAATAGCCTAAGTAATATGAAGGGTTTTAAATTAAAATAGATTAATACTTTTTAATCACTTTATTTATTAAAACCATACATTAAAAAAGCTTATAAACAAACCCCTATTTGGCGTCATGCTAAATAGGGGTTTTTTATGTTGTAGCATGGCAATTTTTATAACATTAATAATTCGTGTGGCTAAGGTTTTATGGCGCTAATGATTTATTATCGACCATTTTGCTTGGGATGTTCATTATCATGCTAAATTATGCGATTAACACGTGATAGGAGATGGGCCATCATGATTTGGCTAAAAATGCTTATTGGCGCTTTGATGGTATTACTGATTCAACTTTTTGCGCAGACGCGCTTCTTTTATTTGGCAGCCTTGGCACCGCTGTTTCCCACATTTACCTTAATTAGCCATTTTATTGTCGGCACTGAGCGTAGTCCTGCTGACTTAAAGGTGGCATTGATTTTTAGTATGTTGGGTGTCATTCCGCATCTTATTTATACCTTGGTGGTGTTTTTTAGCATCAGTTATGTCAGCTTATATAAGGCGCTTTTATTGGGCGTGGTCGCTTGGACAGTGGCAGCGGCTATCTTAGTGATTGCATGGCAATACATTCAAGCTTAATGGTGGTTAAAAAACGGCAATATTTTCTACCATTCAAACAATAGAGTAAAAGTGGCTTTTTATAAACTGATGTTTTAGAAGCTGATAAAGCAAATGAAACGATTAATAAATGACTAATAAAGGATTTTAAGACGATTGCTATGAATATAGGTTCTCTAGCTTTGGTCAACGATGTTATTCTTAAGGACGGTTTTATTATTTTGTCTGCAATATCAAACACGATGCTATCCGCCGCAAAATAAGGTCAATATCAATATAAAGGTTAGTACTTAGATCAATACTATCGCAATCATTCCACTCGTTATCACTGATAAAATAGGGCTTAAAAAAAGATGGATACCTTAAATATCCTGTATCTCGTAGGAGCAGTTTTAATTTTTGCCAGTATCATGGCAAGCACGTTATCGGCGCGTTTGGGCGTTCCTCTTTTGCTATTGTTTTTAGTCGTTGGGATGCTGGCGGGTGAAGAAGGCCTGTTAGGTATTGAGTTTTCTCAATACGGTCTTGCGAACTTTGTCGGGCAAGCGGCATTGGCTTGTATTTTATTAGATGGTGGACTGCGCACCTCTTTTAAATCTTTCCGAGTCGGGCTAAAACCAGCCATCACGCTTGCCACGTGGGGCGTACTTGCGACGGTCATGATACTGGGTGTGTTTGTCACGTGGCTGCTCGATGTCGATTGGCGCTTTGGATTATTGATGGCGGCTATTGTCGGTTCAACCGATGCGGCAGCGGTATTTTCATTGCTGCGTAATGGCGGGGTTAAGCTTAACGACCGCGTCCAAGCGACGTTGGAGCTAGAATCCGGTGCCAATGACCCGTTAGCTATTTTATTAGTGACAGGGTTGATTGCTTTAAATGTTGACCCTGCCGGACAGACAGTATTTGGCTTTTTAGGCTTGCTGTTACAACAGCTTAGCTTTGGCCTCGGTATGGGTTTGCTGTTTGGCTATTTATTGTCAAGGTTATTGCCCAAGGTCCATCTGGCAGAAGGCATGTATGCCATCTTAATACTATCGGCTGGCTTGGCGGTGTTTGCAGCAACCAATTTAATCGGCGGCAGCGGGTTTTTAGCCGTTTATCTCACTGGGGTGCTGATAGGCAACCATAAAGTACGTTCAACCGAGCATGTCATGCGCGTGATGGATAGCTTTGCTTGGTTATCACAAGCGGTCTTGTTTGTGGTGCTGGGTCTACTGGTCACGCCATCAAACGTGCTCAATGTTTGGTATTACTCGGTCGCCATTGCCGCCTTTATGATTTTGATTGCTCGTCCTATTGCCGTTTATAGCAGCGTCAAACCTTTTAAATTTAAAGACAGAGAAATCGGCTTTATTTCTTGGGTTGGCTTGCGCGGTGCAGTGCCTATTACCCTTGCGATTTTACCGGTGATGGCGGGTATTGATGGCGCCTTTATGCTGTTTGATATTGCTTTTGGCGTGGTGGTTTTATCTTTGATTTTGCAAGGTACGACCATTCCCTTTATGGCGGATTTATTTAAAGTACGTATTCCCAATAATAAAGACCCTGAAGAAAAGCATGAGGTTTGGGTATCGGACAAAGCGAGTATTACGTTATATCAGTTCCAAGTAAAGTCAGGGGCGTTTGCGATTGGTCGCCATCCGATGGGCATCTCTAACCGCGTTAATCCTGATGAGATTAGTGTGTTTGCCTTGGTACGCGGGCAGCAGATTGTCATTGTCGATGAAAATACCAAGCTCAAATTCGGTGATAGCGTCTGGTATGCCATGCGCGGCAATCATGCCAGTCAAATAGCTAAGATTTTTAATGATACAACCTTAGACCGTAAAGCCATCGATGACTTTTATGGTGATTGGCTACTATCACCGAGCGTCAAACTGGGCGATTTGCCATTTTTTACTGGTGTCATGACCTCTGAGTCTTTGGTCGATAAGCTAAAATCTAAACCACAAGATAACGAAAAAAGCATGTGGGAGCAAACGGTTGCTGAATATGTCAAAGACAGCTTGGATATGGCGCCGGTATCGGGTGACACCGTGGCGATTAATGATGAATGGTCACTGGTTATCAAAGAAGTCGATGATAAAGGTAAACTTAGAACCATAGGCTTAAAACGCGAAGAGCTACCCAAGGCGGGGTAGCTGTTTGCCGTTGTTATTTATCGTTATTGTATATACAAAGCTCGTGATTCTATAAAAACCCAGTCATTTGCTGTAGAAAATCAGCGACGTGCTTATGCAGATTTTCTCGATAGGCCCAATGATGCTTGACCTCATAACTTGCCTCATTGGGCAACAGTATTTTCATCATCCCCATCTCTTCATAACGCTTTGCCAAGTCATTGGGCAAGTAGCCGACATGATGACCCGCCAAAATCAACTGCGCGGTCGCCTCCATATGGTAAGTGGTGGCGCTTAACGTTTTTGGGCGGACATGATTGATACTCAAATCAGTAATATAGCCTCGTTTTATCCATGGATAGTTTTGTTCCAAATCCTCAAAGGTTAAACCGTCTGCCTCATAAAATAGCCGATGCTCGCGTCCGCAGCAGACGACTTGCTTTTCGATAAATGCGGGCTGAAAGGTCAATAGGGGTGGGAAGCTGCCAAAATAGCCCACGCCAATATCACTTTCATTACTTAAAAGCTTATCGAGCATACTCTCAGGGCTTTGCACATCGATAGAAAAGTGTATCAATGGATTATTACGATAGCTCGCTGCCAAGCACTGACGTAACGCATCATAAAAAACCGTTGGCATTTGATCGATAAGACACAGTCGAATATGACCGCCGCGTACCGAATCTAATTGCCGAATATAATGCAATTGATGCTGAAAGCTTGCCACCGCTTCGGTAAAACTTAAGCAAGCCTCGTAAACTGCTGCACCGTCTTCAGTGAGCTTAAAACCCGCGCGCCCACGATGACAAAGCGTCATACCCAAACGATCCTCTAAATGGGTTAAATGACCGCTGATGACAGACGGCGTGACATTTAAGCGTGACTGCGCGGCGGTCACACCTTGACACTCTACGATGGCCATAAAGCTACGTAAGGTTTTGACATCAATTTTTATTAATTCATCTAGCATCGAAAGTCATGTCCCCGTATCTATTGTCTTAACCGATTTTTTTATAAAACTTCTATAAATAACGAATAAATCAAAGTTACTACGAAAAATCAGAAGTTTACTTCTAAATTTTACCATGGTCTCGCCTCTGATATTTAGGTATTGTCAGAGCTATAGAAAAAGTAATATAGACAAAAAGTAATATAGACAAATTGTCTGTTTTGACCAATCGATACAAGGATGTAAGTGATGAAATTCAATCAACCATTAAGCGGCAACGACATGCCAAGATTTGGCGGCTTCGCTTCTATGATGCGCCTGCCAACCCAAGCCGATGCTGAAGGGCTAGATGTAGCATTCGTTGGGGTGCCTTTAGATATTGGCGCATCAAACCGTAGCGGTGCAAGATTGGGACCACGCCAGATTCGCGATGAATCACGCATGATTCGCCCTTATAACGTCGCCACTCGCGCCGCTCCCTTTGAGTCTTTGCAAGTCGCTGACATTGGCGACGTGCCTATCAATACTTTTAACCTGCTAAAAAGCGTCGATATTATTGAGAAATTCTATACCGATAAAATCGTCAGTCATGGCGCTATTCCTTTAACCTTAGGCGGCGACCATACGATTGCACTGCCTATTTTGCGTGCGCTTGCCAAAAAACATGGCCCTGTTGGTATGGTGCATATCGATGCGCATGCCGATATCAATGATGAGATGTTTGGCGAAAAAATTGCCCATGGTACGCCATTCCGCCGTGCTGTCGAAGAAAACCTCATTGATGGCAATCGCGTAGTTCAGATTGGTCTGCGTGGTACGGGTTATAGTGCTGAAGAGTTTGATTGGTCAACCGAGCAAGGCTTTCGCGTAGTGCCTGCTGAAGAATGTTGGTATAAATCACTGACACCATTAATGGCAGAAGTGCGCGAAAAATTAGGCGCTGGCCCGGTATATTTAAGTTTCGATATTGATGGGATTGATCCTGCGTTTGCACCGGGTACGGGAACCGCTGAAATTGGTGGCTTGACGTCAACGCAAGGTATCGAAATCATTCGCGGTATGCGTGGCCTTGATGTGGTTGGTGGCGATTTAGTAGAAGTGTCACCGCCGTATGACCCGTTTGGTAATACCTCTGTATTAGCTGCGAACTTATTGTTTGAGATGCTATGTATCCTACCGGGCGTGCGCTATGACGATAAGGTCAAAGCCATTTATTGAAAATAATTTATAAACCCAAACTGTCCTTTATAAGGAATTAAGGGTCAGTTTGGGTTTAGCTTGGATTTGATACTGAACGACTTATTTAATTGCTATTGAATTTTTTAGGATGATTAACTCATGACGCATTCTCTACAAACGCCTTCTTCATTGCCAAATTCCGCGCCAACTGCCTCATCTCTAACTTGTGGGGAGCTACTCGTACAGTGGCTAGAATATTACGGGGTGGAGACGGTATTTGGTATTCCGGGCGTACATACGGTCGAGCTATATCGTGGCCTGCCCAATACCGATATCCGCCACGTAACGCCGCGTCATGAGCAAGGCGCAGGCTTTATGGCGGATGGTTATTACCGCGCTTCTGGTAAAGTCGGAGTGTGCTTTATTATCACCGGTCCCGGCATGACCAACATCATGACGGCGATGGCGCAAGCATTGGCAGATTCTATCCCGATGCTGGTGATATCTAGTGTCAATAAAGTGCAGCATACCGGCAGCGGTGAAGGGCACTTGCATGAATTGCACGATCAGCAAGGTATGGTCAGTAAGGTTGCGCTCATGAGTAAAACGATTTGGCAGTCTGAGTCGCTACCAAAAGTCATCGCTGAAGCTTTTGCGTTATTTAATGGCGCGCGTCCGGGACCGGTGCATATCCAGCTGCCCATTGATGTGATTACCGCCGATGCCAGTCATGTCGCCAAGCCGCCTAAGCTAAATAAGCTAGATGCTTCTCTAAACAGCCAATCTACTAATAATATTTTGGCGCAACTACAAGCAAATAAACCGCTACCTCATCCTGCGCAATTAGATTTGATTGTTGAGCAGCTTACAAGCGCAAAAAATCCAGTATTGCTATATGGCGGTGGCTGCGTTGATGTTAATCATGACGCACAAAAATTGGCAGAACTTATCGATGCGCCGACATTTTTGACCATCAATGCCAAAGGTTTACTGCCGCCTGCTCATCCGCTGAGTTTGGGTAGCAATCAGTCATTGGCTGTTGGTCGCGCTGTCATTAGCGAGGCCGACTTAGTATTGGCGATAGGTACTGAGCTTGGTGAGACTGATTATGACGTCTTTTTTAATGGTGGGTTCCAAATCAATGGCACGCTGATTCGTATCGACTGCGATGCTCAGCAATTACAGCGTCCGTTTAGAGCAGATATTGCGCTATTGTCAGATGCGCAAATGGCTATCAGCGGTTTATGTACGCGCTTAGAGAATCAACCGCTGAATCATCAAGCAGCACCGCTAGTAGCAAAGGTAAAGCAAGCGTTGATAGAAGAAATGACGCCAGATTTTGCTGGTCAAAACGCACTGCTACAGCTGATTCGAGATGAAGTAAAAGACGTCATTTTCGTTGGCGATTCAACCCAACCTGTTTATAGTGGCAACCTTGGTTTTGAGGCTTTAGCCACGCGTCGATGGTTTAACTCATCGACTGGTTTTGGCACTTTGGGTTATGGTTTGCCTGCCGCGATTGGTGCCATGATTGGCTCAAAAGCGCCAGTTATTAGCCTGATTGGCGATGGCGGCATTCAGTTTACCATCGCAGAACTCATCTGCGCCGCCGAGCTTGAGCTACCATTGATTGTGCTGTTATGGAACAACCAAGGTTATGGTGAGATTCGCCGCTATATGGAAGAGGGTGGCCTGCCACTGATTGGGGTCAATATTAAAACCCCGAACTTTGAGCCATTAGCCGCAGGATTTGGTGCCGGTTATCGTCGAATCACAGATAAGCAGCAGCTGCTCGAGGCATTGCAAAAGGACATCAAAGGCAAACAACCGATTATTTATGAGGTTGATGAAGCGGACGAATTTCTTCTTGAAATGGGCAAGACCTTTGCCTGTTTTAGCTGATGTACTCAAGCATCATTTACATGAAAAATAACTAATAAAACGGCATTCAACTATTTGCTCAATTCGCTAAAACTAGGGATAGGTCAGACAGCGAAAGGAAGAAATTTGGCGATCGCCGCCTATCAAGGAGGATTAAATGACGAATTATATCGATAAGTCGCAGCAGCCGATTTTGGGAAATGACCCTGTCGATCTAGAAACGCCGCAAGGGGCGCAGTGGCAAGCATCCATGTGGAAGTTTTTGCTATTTTCAGCACTAGGTATGGCGTTATTTATCATACCTTTTCAGTGGGATGGCAAAATCACCATTTTACTGGGCGTATTAACCGATACTCTGCAAGCAGTGCTGGGAGGTTATGTTGTTTACGCAGTATTGGCAATTGTGACGACCTCCTTTATTGGAGCGCTGGCAGTTAAGGTATTAAGACCCAATTTGCATGAAGGCTCTATGTGGGCAAAGCTTTTTGATGTGGACTGGTTTTGGCTTGGCGCGCGCTTTTTAGGCGCTTTGTTTGCATGGATGATTTACCTACAAGTTGGCCCTGAGTTTATTATTAACCGTAATACCGGCGGCGTGATTTTTGAAGACCTGATTCCTATTTTGATTCCTTTGTTCTTTTTTGCCATTTTATCTTTACCGTTTCTGACGGATTTTGGTTTGATGGAATTCTTGGGTACTTTATCCAGCAAAGTCTTTGTTAAATTGTTTAAGTTACCTGGGCGCTCTGCGGTCGATGCGATGTCTTCTTGGTTTGGTGCCGCTTCCATTGGCTTGCTGGTCACCATGCAAGAATACAATAAAAGCTACTATAGTCTGCGTGAGGCGGCGATTATTGCCACCACCTTTTCGGTAACGTCCATCGCCTTTACCTATGTTGTTGCCAAAACCATCGGCGTCGATAATAACTTTGTTTTCTTTTATCTAACCATTGCGTTAACGGGCTTTATTGCCGCTATTATTATGCCGCGTATACCGCCGCTATCGCTAAAACCTGATACTTATCACTCGGGCAAAAGCATGCTGGATGAAGGTATTCCTGCTGAGTACTCTACCTACCAATGGGCGGTCAATCGTGCGGTTACGCGCGCGCATTCTATGCCAAGTTTGGGTAATGTATTCAAACATAGCTTAAAGAATTTGTTTGATATCTACCTTGGCCTCATTCCTGTGATTTTCGCTATCGGTACCATTGGTCTTGGCTTAGCCGAGTATACACCTGTATTTAATTGGTTGTCGGCACCGCTCGTACCAGTGCTTGAATTGCTACAAATTCCAGAGGCAGCAGAGGCGGCTCCAGCGATGATTATGGGCTTTGCTGATATGTATCTACCTGCGTTGGTCGGTAAAAGTATCGAGAGTGAAATGACGCGCTTTATCGTTGGTGCTGCTTCTATTACCCAGATTATCTATATGTCTGAGGTGGGCGCGCTGATTTTGAAATCAAACATCAAACTTAACGTGTTAGAGCTGTTTTTGATTTTTATCTTACGTACGCTGATTAGCTTAGTAATCATTACGTCAGTGGCGCATCTACTGTACTAAAACCTGCTGCTATATGACGCTAACGGCTATTGATTCTGATATACAACGATACTACACCCTCAGTCGGTTTTGCCTTGATAAGGTAAAATCGACTGTTTAATTGGCAATCTGAATAATAAATGAGCTTATCAAAAAGCACCATTTAATGAAAATGACATTACTAACAAAGAGATTAAAAGGTCAGTGAAAATTATGGAAATGAATGATTCTACGTCTTTCACAAGAGATATCGCCATACAAACGATGCAAAATGAAGTTAGGTTAAATGCCGCCTATATCGATGGGGACTGGGTCACTATTGAAGCATCTGATTCAGTAGATGAGCATGCTTTATATGACCCAAGCTCAGGCGAGGTCATTGCAATAACTCGTTTGTGTAATAGCGCACAGGTAGAAAGCGCAGTTAATGCTGCGGCTCGTGCTTATCCGTCTTGGTCGCAAACCAGCGTCAATGAGCGCGCGCGTTATTTACAGGCGATTGCAGATACGATGGAGCAGCAGTTTGACAAGCTGGTTGGGCTGTCTGTATTGAATAACGGAAAGCCGATTGCAGAGGCGAAAATAGACGTTAGTGATGCCATTGCCTGTTATCGCTATTATGCCAATCTTATCAATGCGCAGACGACTTGGTCTGAGGTAACCACCAACGAGACAGGTATACGCTTATTAAAAACCTATGCACCCGTTGGTATTTGCGCCCTTATCGTGCCTTGGAACTTCCCGATGGTGACTACTGCTTGGAAATTAGCACCAGCATTGGCGGCAGGTTGCACCGTACTGTTAAAACCGTCAGAGGTGACACTACTACCGGAGTTGATGCTAGGCAATATATTGTCCGCTATTGAGCTGCCAAAAGGGGTGGTCAATATCCTACCGGGCGCAGCTGAAGTAGGCGCAGCGATGACCAGTCATCCGTTGATTGACAAAGTTTCCTTTACTGGCAGTAATATCGTCGGTGAAAAAGTAATGCGCCAAGCAGCAAAAGGTATCAAGGATATCAGTCTAGAGCTGGGTGGTAAGTCCGCCATCGTGGTGTGCGCAGATGCTGATATTGATTATGCCTGTGATTTAATCATGGGCGGTATATTTACCAATGCTGGTCAAATATGTTCTGCAACCTCAAGGCTGCTGGTTCATCAAGACATTGCCCAGTTGTTATTTGAAACACTGAAAACAAAAACAGAAGGTTTGAAAATTGGCGATGGTTTTGCTGCTGACACGCAAATGGGTCCATTGGTCAGTGTGCAGCAACTTGCGCAAGTCAAAAAATATATCGATATCGCTACTGCTGAAAATATTAATTGCCTAACAGGTGGCGAGATACTAGACCGCCAAGGATATTTTGCAACGCCGACTATTTATACAGATGTGCCAGTGAGCAGTCAGTTATGGACAGAAGAAGTATTTGGACCGGTGTTGGTCAGTACCACCTTTGCAGATGATGCACAGGCGATTGAACTTGCCAATGATAGTAAATATGCCTTGGCAGCGACTATTGTCAGCGCCAATGAGACTGCAGCGTTAGAGATGGCGCTACAAATTCAAGCTGGTCATATTTGGGTTAATGAGCAGCAAGTTGTAGTACCTGAAGCTGGCTGGGGCGGGTTTAAGCAAAGTGGCATCGGTCGCGAATTGGGTGCTGATGGCTTGTCTGCTTATCAGAAGAATAAGCACGTTTTGCTACCGTCGTAATTGCTGATTTTAGCGTTTAATAATGAGAATCACTATGACGTTTATCGCTAGATTTTTCTGCGCATAGAGTGTTTTTCTACTTCGCTAACCAAAATCCCCTGTATAGATATTCTATACAGGGGATTTTGGTTAATGCTTAGCCATTAGCAATATGATGAATAACTACTACCTACCACATTAAATCATCTGGAATCACGTAAGCGGCATAGGGGTCATCTTCTGCCAGCTCAACCTCTGATTTGTCATTGGATACCACCATAAAGCCTTCTAGCTTGGCGTTGATGCGGTCAGCCAAGGGGCGCGGGAGCAGGGCGTAATCGTCTTCTAAGCGCGCAATCACCACATGACCTGCTACTATCTGATCATAGAGCTTTTGGGTGATATAAATCTTTTTAATTTTAGCGTCGTCAACAAACTGATAGGTGATATCGCCTTGTGTCTCTGTAATTTGGTGTTGCTTAATCATCTGAATAACGTTGGCTCTTAACATTTTTTCTTCTAAAAGTTGCTGTTTTTCCTGATTGAGCTTTTGGTCTTTTTCTATTTTTTTGGCTTGGGCTTCTGCCAAGGCTTTTTTGGCTTCAAGGTTTGATGCGTCACCTGTGCGCTTGGCATGCTGTGACTGTTTGCTGATTTTTTTGGCTTTTTTGCTATCCACCAATCCAGCTTTTAAGAGTTGTTCTTGTAGGGCGTTTTTGGCCATGTCTGTATTACCTAAGTGAAATTGCCTAAATCTGAAATTACTTAAATCATAGTATTTAAAAAGTCATGGTAACAAATTTTGCCCAGACATGTCATTACATTGAGCGGGCTATTAATTATTTGACGTAGAACTTTGATGAGTAATGGTATAAATTTAGCGAGAGTTAGAATCAGTGTTTAGAATTAGATTTATTAAACCAATTTTTGGTCAATAAAAAAGGTTACCAGTTTCTTGAAAACCTCATATATTCAATAAGTATGGTGAATCTAAGATGAATTTAAGCTATAAATTCATCTTAGATAGTTCGATGGTTATATGGTAAAAATATACTTAACCCCAGTTCGGGATAAGGGCT
>NZ_DEIR01000014.1:0-29231 GCF_002352555.1 Psychrobacter sp. UBA2769
GCTCAAGCATTTTCGTAGTATCGCCACTCGCTATGAGAAGTTAGCTCGTAATTTTAAGTCAATGCTTTATCTGGCGTGTACTATCGTTCATTGTAAGATGAATTGAAGACACGCCCTAATAATCAAATTTTTTATTTTTTATAACAAGCATAGTTATTAAGGATTATTCATGAGTAAGCTGCAAGCACCCTTTACCCCGCTCAATATCGCCATCTTAACGGTTTCTGACAGTCGTACTCTTGCAGAAGATACCTCAGGGCAATATTTGGTTGACCAATTGACCGCAGCAGGCCACCAACTGGCGGATCGTCAGTTGATTATTGATGATATTTATAAAATCAGAGCCGTCATTAGTGGTTGGATTGCCGACCCAGATGTGCACGCCATTATTACCACTGGTGGTACGGGTTTCTATATCAGAGACAGTATGCCTGAAGCAGTCGGCGTATTATTTGATAAATCGGTTGATGGTTTTGGCGAAATGTTCCGCTTAATCTCAAAAGACGATATCGGTATGTCTACCATCCAATCTCGCGCCGTTGCTGGTATGGCAAACGGTACGGGCATTTTTTGCCTGCCCGGTTCGTCAGGTGCTTGCCGCACTGCGTGGGAAGGTATCTTACAAGAGCAGCTCGATAGCCGCACGCGTCCTTGTAACTTTGTGCCGCACTTTATGCGTACCAACCCAGGTCACGATTGATTGATGCTGCAAGTTGCAGACAGCTCAACCCAAGCAGATGAACTCAGCTGCTTAGCCGGTATCGTTATTTTAGCAGGCGGCGCCTCCAAACGTATGGGGTCGCCAAAAGCTGAGCTTATCTTGCCAACAAGCGATTGAATTATTAAGTCTTCTCTAAACTGACTCCTCTATTTACGCTGGAACATTATTTAAATGGTGCTAGTTTGTTTGTATGCTGCACTGAGCTATGCTGAAGAAACCGTAGAGGTAAACTTGGTAAACTAAGCGTATTAATCGGAGCTTACCAGAAACAAGAAAACTACCTCCTAGAGCCGAATTTAAAGCTGAAGCTGTCAAGAAGGTTGCGGGAGGGTATAACTAGGACTAGCTGTCAATCAGTGCCCAAGCTTATAAAACAATCTCATAATTTGTACTACGCCCTGAAGCAGCGGACTTCTCTAACATTCCTTTTTCTATCAAATCATTGATATCTCGAAGTGCGGTATCAATCGAGCACTTATTAATAGTCGCCCATTTTTTAGTGGTCAACTTGCCGTAAAAGTCACTCATCAAACTATTAAGCATCTTAATCTGTCTATCATTTAACGCATGATGTCGATGCATCTGCCAAAAGCTGGCTTTATCCATAATTTTATCGGTGGTCGCTTGAGCTGCAAGTAAAGCGTCTTTCAGCGTTTCTAAAAACCAAACCAGCCACAAAGTAATATCGCGATCGCCTTTTTGTGTACGTTCCAACACCTTATAATAATCATTGCGCCGATTTAGAATTTGCGCGGACATACTATAAAAGCGCTGAGCGCTACCATCACTTTTTGCTAGCATTCGCTCCGTGATTGCTCTTGTCAGCCGTCCATTACCATCATCGAAAGGATGCAACGTCACAAACCATAAATGCGCGATACCCGCTTTAATGACCAAATCTAAATTATCTTGCTGGCTAGACGGCATATTAAGCCACTGTAAAAAAAGATCCAACTCATCAAAAATCCTGTCTGCATGAGGAGCAACAAAATGCACTCGCTCTCGGCCATAGCCTCCTGAAACTACTTGCATAGCGCCTTGACTATCATCCCGAAGCTTGCCAACTTTAATACGATAAAGCCCGCTATAGCCTTCTGGGAACAGCGCTCGATGCCAACCGAGCAAATCTTCTAACAATAAGGGCTTTTGATAGTGGAATGTTGCATCTAGCATCATCTCAACCACTGCATCAATTTCTCGTGAGGCTGCAGGCATATTATGGTCATCAACCCCTAAATGCCGAGCAACAGAGGATCTTACTTGATCTGTTTTTAAAATTTCACCTTCGATCTCAGATGTTTTAACGATTTCAAGAGTAACGGCGTCTAACTGAGCTTCAACATTTAAATCAAATCCTAGTGTCAGCAATTTTCCGAGAAGCTGACCTTGAAGCAATCGCACTTGGCTTACCAGCGGCAACAGTTTTTTATCTGACCATTGCCAATCTGTCCAATTGGGGTGTTCATGAATATAAGTAACGTGTTTCATAATAAGACCAAAACCTGCAGAAGTTAGAGGGCTATTCTCCTTATATTATGCAGAGATTAGACTTAATAAACAAGGAAAGTCATCGCCGAAATGATGAGTTAAACCTAGCCTTTTTAGTAAAAAGGACAGAAAAAGTGGAGAAAATATAGGTAATTAGCTCAAAAAACCGAGGGGGGAGTGGAGGTAAAAACACTATAATTTTATAGTGCCTATTTACGAAATAAATCTAATATGATTTTAAATAACTTTGCGTTTTCGTGAAGTTAAAAATCGCTGTAGGCATTATAAATAAAGGGATGTAATATAAGATACATTTATGGGTTTTGGTTGACCTACCTTGACATGGTAGAGGTCGCTAGTTCGAATCTAGTTACGCCTACCAGATTCGAAAGCCCCAATCTTTATGATTGGGGCTTTTTTTTATGCCTGTAATTTAATGCCTATAAAATATGGATGGTAGAAAAATAGAAAATTCGTATCCGTTAGACGCTCAAATTTTATAATTCGCCTGCCTCTCAAAATAAGGTTTTCAACTTTTTCTAAAAAAATCTATCTCAATTTAATCCGCACCATAACTCTGCCTTTTAAGATAAATGCTATTTCAGAAACAAACAAAGCTTAATGTCTGGGCAACATAGAAATGTTACTATGAGCTTTAAAGTTGAATAAATATGACGATAGCAATTATTTTGTTTGCATCGTTTGATAGTAGTCATTTTTAATCAAATACATTTATAACTAAAATAAAGCGGGGCAAGATATGGGATTGTTAGTCGACGGTCAGTGGCAAGATAAATGGTATGACACCAAGGCGAGCGAAGGACGCTTTGAGCGCGAAGATGCTGGTTTTAGAAGCTGGGTGACGGCTGATGGCAGCGCGGGCCCATCAGGTATCGGCGGCTTTAAAGCTGAGCCCAATCGTTACCATTTATATGTCTCGCTTGCCTGTCCTTGGGCGCATCGCACCACCATTTATCGCAAGCTAAAGGGCTTGGAGGACATGATTTCACTGTCTGTCGTGCATCCATTTATGGGCGATAAAGGTTGGACATTTGCAGAGGGCGCAGGCGTCATTGCTGATCCAATCGTCAAAGCAGACTATCTATATGAGGTTTATATTGCCGCGAAGCCTGATTATACGGGACGCGTGACAGTGCCAATATTATGGGATAAAGAAACCAATACCATCGTCAGTAATGAATCGTCTGAGATTATTCGGATGTTTAACTCAGCCTTTGACGAAGTAGGGGCAACAGCCATTAATTTTTTGCCAACAGAGTTGCTAGCAGAAATCGATACGGTTAATGAGTTTGTTTATTCAGCGGTGAATAACGGCGTTTATAAAGCAGGATTTGCCACGACCGAAGCCGCTTATAAAGAAGCGGTAGTAACCTTATTTGATGCGCTAGACACGTTAGAGGCGCGTCTAGCAGACCAGCGTTACTTACTAGGTAATACGATAACTGAGGCGGACTGGCGCTTATTTACCACGCTGGTGCGCTTTGATGCGGTATATGTTGGACACTTTAAATGTAATATTCGCCGCATTGTTGATTATCCCAACCTTTCGGGTTATCTGCGTGATTTATATCAGGTGCCCGGTATCGCAGAGACGGTAAGTATCGAGCATATTAAGGCGCATTATTACACCAGCCATGCCAATATCAATCCCACGCGTATTATCCCCGTCGGTCCGCTGCTTGACTTTAATGCAGCGCATGACCGTGCCCATTTATAAGTTTTATTGAGCTTTTAAAATAAGGCCAATAAAAAACCGCGTCAGCTAATACATAAGCTGGCGCGGTTTTTTTATATACAACGCAATTTAATGCATATTAAGCATTATTCAATTGACGAGCCGCTTCTAGGGCAAAATAAGTCAAAATTCCATCAGCGCCCGCACGGCGGAAACCTATCAAGGATTCTAAAATCACCGCATCGGTTAGCCAGCCATTTTGAATAGCAGCCATATGCATCGCATATTCGCCCGACACTTGATAAGCAAAGGTCGGTACGCCAAAGGTGTTTTTGACTTCGCGGATAAGGTCTAAATACGGCTGACCCGGTTTAATCATCACCATATCAGCGCCCTCGGCTATGTCCATGGCAACTTCGTGCAGTGCTTCGGCGCGATTACCAAAGTCCATCTGATACTGCTTTTTATGACCGCCTTTTAAGTTGCCTGCACTGCCGACGGCATCACGGAACGGACCGTAGTAAGCAGAGGCATATTTGGCAGAGTAGGACATGATAGCGGTATTGACAAAGCCTTCGGCTTCAAAGGCGTCACGCATGGCTTTGATGCGGCCATCCATCATATCACTTGGAGAGATGATATCAGCGCCAGCGCGAGCGTGGACGAGCGCTTGCTTGACCAATACTTCCACCGTTTCGTCATTGACCACATAGCCCCTGTCATCAAGCAATCCATCTTGACCATGTGAGGTATAAGGGTCTAGCGCCACATCGGTCATCACTACCATTTCTGGCACGGCATTTTTCACCGCTTTGACTGCACGTGCGCTAAGGCCGTTTTCATCATAAGCCGATTTGCCATCAGGCGTTTTTAATGAATTATCAATCACGGGGAAGATGTCAATTGTGGTGACGCCCTCCGCTAATAATTCTTTGGCATAATTAATCAGCAAATCAATCGATAAGCGTTCAACACCGGGCATACTAGCGATTGCTTCGCGCTTATTGTTGCCTTCTAAAACAAAAACAGGGGCGATAAAGTGCTTGGGATGCAGCTCAACTTCACGAATCATCGCGCGCACGTTGTCGTTATAACGCAAGCGACGTAGGCGAGTTTCAGGGAATTGACGGTTAAAAGTATAAGTCATGAGGTTTCCTTATTTGATTTTAAGCATGTGTTACTTATCAGCTTGATTAAATAAGCTGTTTTAATGCATGTTTTTTATAAAATTGGCACCGCTAAAGTGATAAAAGCGTCGTTAATATAATGTTCTATTATACCCAGCACTACTATAACGAATAATTACTATAACCAATAGTCGCTATCGAAAGCAAAAAGCCCTACCAAGTCGGTAGGGCTGATTGTACGTATCGACTGTCAATGTGAGGGTAGTGCCCTCACAATATCTTTTATGACTGTTTAAGGCTCAACAATCTGGGTAACAGGTACTTGCTCAACACTGGTGTCGCTAAAGGTCGTCTTTTCAGTGACCACACCTACCGCAGCGTCTGTTTTGCCATCATTATTGACATCAACCACAGCGGTCGGCTTAAAGGTTGCCTTTTCTGTTGGTTGCGCCTGCTTAATCGCTTGGGCTTCTTGTGCAGAAGCCACACGAGCTGAGCTAGCCGCATCGATAGCATCGACCGCTTTTGCTTTATTACTATTGGCAGGTAGATTGACCAATTGCACTAAGTTTTTATGCGGTACAGGAATCACCGTTGGCACGTCAAGGTTAGCGCCGCCACCTAAGACTTGATAAAGCTCGACTTGGCTAATGATTTTTTGTAGCTCTAAGTCCAAGATACCTTGCTGCGTTGAGAACAATGAGCGCTGCGCATCAAGCACGTCTAGATAGTTTGCAATACCGGCTTTAAAGCGTGCATCGGCAATCTGATAGGTTTGCTCAAAGTTATCTTGCAAGCGGTATTGCGCGGCGAGCTGATCACCCAATGTTGCGCGTGTTGCCAACACATCTGATACTTCGCGGAACGCGGTTTGGATAGATTTCTCGTAGCCAGCTAGCGTCTGTTCACGCTCAATTTTCGCCACGTCGTAATTGGCATCTAAGCGACCAGCATCAAAGATAGGCACGCTAATGCTTGGGCCAAATGACCAACCGACCGAGCCACTCTTAAACAGGTTATCTAAACTGCCGCTACTCAAACCTACGCTACTGGCTAGGCTGATAGACGGGAAGTAAGACGCGCGTGCTACTTCGATATTGGCACCAGCAGCTTTTAGATTGTATTCTGCTTGCAACACATCAGGACGATAGCGCAGCAACTCACTCGGTAAACCGGCGTTAAATATCTGCTGATTTGTGATATTACTGACCGCAGGCGTTGGAATAAGGTTGGTTGGAATCGGTCCACCTACCAAAAACTGCAAGGCATTACGCGCTTTTAAAATACTGCTTTGCGCCCGTAAGACAGCAAGTTTGGCATTTTCTAATGACGCACTGGCTTGCAAAGATGGCAGCTTAGGATCAATGCCTGCTTCAAAGCGTTTATCAGCAATAAATAGTGATTTCTCACGACTTTCAACCGTCGCCTCTGCCAGTTTTAATTGCGCTAAGCTATAGCTTAAGTTGGCATAGCTTTGAGCAATATTACTGATTAGGCTGATTTGAGTTGAATCTTTTGCCGCGGTAGTGGCCAAGAAATTCTGTAACGCTTGGTCTTTTAAGCTGGCAATTTTACCCCAAAAGTCTAACTCATAATTGGCAAGACCAAGATTGACGTTATAGGAGCTGTTGGGGTTTTTGTCAGTTCTGTTTTGCGCTTGGCGCGCGTAACCACCGCTACCATCAATTCTAGGTAGATCATTAAGATCGGTGATTTGATATTGCGCACGTGCTTTCTCAATTGCTAAGCGGGCGCTTTCAAAGTCTTTGTTGTTCTCTAAACCTAACGCAATCAGACCTTTTAGGCGCTCGTCGCTATAGAAATTCTGCCAGCGTTGACCGGCGATACTTGGCTGATCAGCGCTACTCACGGTTTCTTTATCAAACGCGCCATAAGTTTGTTCGATAGGTATATTCGGCTCAGCAAGGACAGGGCGCATATCCGCTTTTGGAATGGTATTACAAGCCGCCATGCTTAACGCTAAAGCGGTCAAGCCGATTAGACGACCGCCATTTTTGCGCAGTACTGCAAGCGCCGGTTGCGCAGTGGTAGCAATGTTTGCTACCGCTGCTGAGCTTAAGGTAATGTTTTTTTGAGCACTCATTGTGTATTATCTCCAAGGCTTACAGGCTGATAACTCTCAGAAGACATTGGGTCAGAAGGCGTGGGGTTTTGCGGGCCAGGTGTGCCGTCATTGCCATCATCTCTATCGTTTGGTTTGTTGTTCTCATATTTATGCGGGAACATACTACGTACCCAAATATAGAACATCGGAATAAAGAAGATACCTAAGATAGTTGCGGTGACAACACCACCAACCACACTAGTACCGATGGCGTTTTGACTGCCCGAGCCCGGACCTGTGGCGATGAATAATGGCACAACACCGAGTCCAAAGGCAAGTGAGGTCATAATAATCGGACGCAGACGTTGACGCGCCGCTGTCATGACCGCCTCTTTTAGGCTATAGCCTTCTTCTTGGTGTTCCTTTGCAAACTCAATAATCAAGATGGCGTTTTTGGCCGATAGACCAACTACCGTCAGTAGACCAACTTGCAAGTAAATATCGTTATTAAAGCCGCGTAGCCACGTAAATATCACCGCACCTAGTACCCCAAGTGGGATAACCAATAGGACAGAGAAGGGGATAGACCAGCTTTCATACAAGGCGGCTAGACATAAGAATACCACTAAGATTGACAGTGCATAAAGCATCGGCGCTTGGGCACCTGACTTTTGCTCTTCAAGTGACATACCTGTCCACTCATAGCCAACACCTTCAGGCATCTTCTCCATTATGGCTTCCATGGAGCTCATTGCTTCACCCGTACTTAAACCGGGCGCGGCACTACCTTGAATATTCATCGACGGTAAGCTGTTATAACGGGTCAGACGCGGAGAGCCTGATTGCCATTCGCTACTAGAGAAAGCATCGAATGAAATCATATCACCGCTATCGTTACGAACAAACCACTTACCGATATCATCAGGGTTGGTACGGCTGCTTGGCTCACCTTGGACAAACACACGCTTAATACGACCGCGGTCGACGAAGTCATTGATATAGCTTGAACCCCACGCGGTAGAGATGACGCTATTGATATTACCCAATGACAAACCATAAGCAGCAGCTTGTTCTTGGTTGATATTAATTTTTAACTGCGGTGCATCTTCTTGACCGTTTGGACGAACGCCTGCGACTTTGTCATTTTGCGCCGCCATACCGAGGAGCATGTTACGAGCTTCAAGTAGCCCATCATGCCCAAGGTTGCCGGTGTCCTGAATCATTAAATCAAAACCACTGGCGTTACCAAGTTCGGTAATCGCGGGCGGTACAATCGCAAATACTTGGGCTTCATTTAACTGGGTAAAGAAGTAACCCATGGCACGATCGGCCACCGCTTTTGCGGTGTTTTCTGCACCGGGACGATCAGCCCAGTCAGATAAACGTACGAATGCCAGTCCCATATTTTGCCCTTGTCCGGCAAAACTGAAACCTGCAATGGTAAAGACAGAGGCAATATTATCGCCTTCTTGGGTATCATAATAATTACTGACTTTATCGAGTACATCTTGCGTTTCATCCAGCGTCGCACCAGCAGGAAGCTGAACTAAGGTAAACATAATACCTTGGTCTTCTTCTGGTAAGAACGAGCCGGGGATACGTAAGAATACCACTGCCATAATACCGATGATGGCAGCATAGCCGATTAAGTATAACCATTTAAAGCGGAAGCTTTTACCAACCGAGTTTTCATAGCTACGGCTGACTTTATAAAAAGAGCGGTTAAACCAACCAAAGAAGCCTTTTTTCTCTTCTGTCGAGGCTTTGTCATGGCTTTTGCTACGTTTGAGCAAGGTCACACACAGAGCAGGGGTAAAGATAAGCGCGACCAATGCCGATAAGACCATGGCAGTAATCAAGGTGATTGAGAACTGACGATAAATCACACCAGTTGAACCACCAAAGAAGGCCATCGGTACGAATACCGCTGATAGAATCAAGGCAATACCGATAACGATTTTACTAATCTCGCGCATCGATTGTAGGGTAGCGTCTTTAATGGAGATATGAGGATCTTCCTCCAAAATACGCTCGACGTTTTCTACCACCACAATGGCGTCATCGACCAGTAGACCGATGGACAGTACCATGGCAAACATGGTTAGGACGTTGATACTAAAGCCTGCAATATAGAGTACCGCAAAGGTACCTAATAGAACCACAGGAACGGCAAGGGTCGGAATAATGGTCGCACGCCAGTTCTGTAAGAAAATGAACATGACGATAAATACCAAGACAATTGCTTCAATCAGCGTCTTGACCACTTGCTCGATAGACAAACGTACAAACGGCGTGGTGTCATAAGGGACTACTGATACCAGACCCGCTGGGAAGTTTGCTTCCAGCTCGGCCATACGTGCGCCAACCGCTTCGCGAGTTTCCAGCGCGTTTGCACCACCGGCCAATGAGATACCCAGACCGGCTGCTTCATTACCGTTATATAGTGAAATAACACTATAGTTTTCACTACCAATTTCAACTTTTGCAACATCACCTAAGCGAACTTTTGCGCCAGAGGTATCGGTTTTTAAGAGAATGTTTTCAAATTCTTCAGGGGTTTGTAGATAGCTTTGCACCGTCACGGTAGCGTTGATAACCTGTTGATCGGTATCAGCAGGCGCTTGTCCTAGCTGACCGGCAGACACTTGCGCGTTTTGCGAGCGTACAGCGTTCACCACATCAGATGGCACCATGTTATAGCTACGCAACAGAGAAGGGTCAAGCCAGATACGCATCGCATAAGCCGAACCAAACACCTGCACTTCACCCACACCTTCGACACGGCTCAACTGGTCAACAACGTTTGAGTTGATATAATCGGCGATATCTGCGCGATCCATGCTGCCGTCTTCAGAAATAAAACCTTGCACCATTAAAAAGCTGCTAGAGGATTTATTGACGTTGACGCCTTGACGCTGTACCGACTCAGGTAATGAGCTCATGGCGGCTTGAAGTTTATTCTGTACCTGTACCTGTGCGGTATCAGAATCAGTACCGTTTTCAAAGGTCAAGGTTACTGATGCGCCACCGTTTGAGGAACTCGACGATGACATATACATCAGACCGTCAAGACCTTTCATACGTTGTTCAATAATCTGCACAACGGAATCTTCAACAGTTTGAGCGTTAGCACCAGGATAGCTTGCGCTAACCGAAATCGTTGGTGGTGCAATACGTGGATACTGCTCAATCGGCAAATTAATGACCGATATCACCCCGATGAGCATGACCAAAATAGCCATCACCCATGCAAAAATAGGGCGATTAATAAAAAAACGTGACATAGTATATCCCTAGTCTTCCTATCTTTGAATGGAATTAGTTAGCGGTAGATTCTGCAGGTTTTTTAGCAGCGGCATCTTTACTAGCTGGCTTATCCATCGCTTTTGCAGCTTGCTGCGGCGTTTGGGCAGCAGGTGCACCTGGCTTAGCAGGCGCTGCATTGGCATCTGGTAATGGTTTGGCGACCACCTCTTGCTCAGGCTTCACTTTTGCACCGCCAATAACCACCACTTTATCCCCTGCTTGTAGGCCGTCTGTGACCACCCATTGCCCTTTATAGGCACCATTAATAGTGACAGGACGTACTTGGATTTTGTTATTCTCATCAACGATATAAACTTGCGTTTCACTTTTCGGTGTCCGCATGACGGCGCTTTGTGGTACCAAAGCGGCGTTAGTGATGACGCTTTGGGTTAAGCGCGCACTGACATACATACCAGGCAACAAGATATTGTTTTTATTAGGGAAGACCGCACGTAAGGTCACCGCACCGGTTGATTCATCAACTTTTGCTTCAGATAAAGCAAGCTCACCGCGTACGGGATAAGTTGAGCCATCTTCTAACACCAATTCAACCGAGTTCATGCCTGCTTGTGCTTTACCGGCAGAGATTTGCTGGCGTAACTTAAGCAATTCAGATGAAGACTGGCTGATATCGACATAGATAGGATCTAGGCGTGAGATAGTCACTAAAGGATCAGGTTGACCGGCGCTAACCAACGTACCGGCAGTCACGCTAGAGCGGTCAGTACGACCTGAGAGCGGCGCACGTACGATAGTACGGTTTAAATCCAGAGTGCTGGCTTGTAAACCTGCCTTGGCAGTTTGGATGCCCGCTTTCGCACTCTCGATACCTGCTTCCGTTTGTCCGATAGCCGCACGCGCACTTTCGACTGCCGCTTGGGCGGTACGAACTTGGGTGACAGCTTGGTCATATTGCTGCTTTGAGATAGCATCAATTTCGATCAAACCTTGCAAGCGTTGTAAATCATTTTGCGCTTGTGATAATGATGCTTGGCGGCTGACCAATTCAGCTTTAGCATTGGCATTGTTTGCCACCGCTGTCTGATAGTTGGCTTGAGCCTGCTGAATAGCCGCCTGCCCACTGGTAATAGACGTCGCGTAGTTATCAGTATTGATACGATATAAAGGTTGGTCTTTTTTGACGTTGCTGCCCTCACGGAACAACACCTCGTCAATAATGCCATTAACCTGTGGGCGAACGTCTGCGGTTTGATAAGCCGCGGTACGTCCAGCAAAGGTCTGTACTTGGGGTACGGTATCTAGAGTGACAGTCTGAACGTTGACGACAGCAGGTGGCATTTGCTGCTGTGCGGCTGCGTCACCAGCTGCGTCCTCGTTTTTGTCACAGCCAACCAGTACAGCTCCAGATAGTACAGATGCTATTACAAGCGCAAGAGTAGAGTGCTTCATCAATGTCCTCGGCAATATAAATATCATATAATAAATAATTACAGTATTAAAAGTTTAGGGGTAAATCTTAACGTGGTAGATATGAAAAGTAATATGCATTTACCGTTGCCAATATATTAATCGCTAAACGCGTAACAATCGGATAAGCAGATTTAATTTAATGAATGATTATAAACTATAGGGTATACCCTACAGTCAAGGTGTAAAAAACCGTTTTTGCGTCTCACAATTGTCTTCTAGCTCAATAAATGCCTAACAGCCATTGATAATACAAGCATAGCGTTAAAAATACCTTGTAAAATTCGTAATGAATGCTGAACTAGAATATTGTTAATTTTTGTTTTTTTAAATGAGATTCAGAGATAGTAGCAAGAAAGCTGTATAAAAATACAGTAGAAAACAAAGGAGACAGAAAAATTCTGTATTAGCAATACTTAAGTGTGAACGCTAAAATATGGAGGCAAAACGTATGCGCTTAAGTCAGTGTTTGGTATGAGTAATGAGGAGGCTGCTAGTATCATAGCCAAACTCTCCTCATCTTTTATGTCTTATTATTATAAAGTCAGGCTTAACTTAACTTTTAATAAATAAAGTGGTCTTTATCTGATATATTGAAATCTTGGTATATGAAAAATATATAAAAAGTCCAATATATAAGATAAATAAATAGCCTTTATACTAAACGCGCGCTGGCAAGTTCCGTCAATTGATATAACCCTTGGCGGTAGCGATTATCAGGTAAGCTGCTAAGCGCTTGCTGGGCAAGTTTGGTCTCTTCTAATGCGCGCTGCTTACAGTATTCAAGCGAGCCTGAATGACGTACCAGCTCGATAAGCTGCTCAGCATTTGGTGTCTTACCGGTTTGCACGGCGATACGTAACTGCTCATAGCCTGCGGTATCGCTGTCTTTTAATAGCTCAAGCGCTTTAATGGTTGGCAGCGTTGGTTTACCTTCCGCCAAATCGTCACCGAGATTTTTGCCCATCAGCTCGCTATCGCCACTATAATCGAGCACGTCATCAACGATTTGAAAGGCATTACCGAAATGCTGACCGAAATCAGCCAATGCTTGCAGGTGCTCAGTTTTATTTTGCAAAATAGCCGCGCCTTGGGTCGCCATCATAAATAAGCGCGATGTCTTTCCATCGATGATGTTTAGATAATCGGCTTCAGTGGCTTCAGGATTGTGCTGATGCTGTAGCTGTAACACTTCGCCCTCGGCGATATCACAGGTACCATCTGAGAACACTTGCAATAGTGGTAAGCTCTGAAACCCAACCAGTAAGTTAAAGGCGCGAGCAATCAGATAGTCACCGACCAACACTGCGGTGGCATTATCCCAAGTGGCGTTTGCGGTTGGCTTACCACGGCGCTGACCTGATTCGTCAATCACATCATCATGGACTAAGGTTGCGGTATGCAGCATCTCAGTAATCGCCGCCAAATGCATCGCTTGCTGTGACGGCTCATCATTAAACATCCGCGCGCATAACAAGGTAATGAGCGGGCGCATACGTTTACCGCCAGCATTAATCACATGCTGCGAGACGCTCATGACCAGTTGAACTTTGGAATTCAAACTGCCAAAAACTTGCTTGTCCATAATGTCAAAATCATCAGCAACGATGCTTTGAATATCGGCATAGCTTAGGGTGTCAGCATGGTTTGGTTCAGCATTGCTTGGCGTGCTTGCTAACTTAGTTAAGGGTGTGGTTGATGCTGTAGCGGCGTTAGATAAAGAGTTACTGGTCATAATGAGTCGTCATACCAATGAAAATAAAAGAGGGTTTGAATAGCGGTCTATCTATTTATAGTAAGTGCTTATTGCAAGTATTGATAGTAAGGCTATCGTTTGACGCATAATAGCATAGCTATCTGGGTCAATTGTTGATTTAAGTATAGCAGAATGCAGGGCTGTCTTTATATTTAGCCGTCTGTTTAGCCCTATATTTTGATATATTGGTCGTCTAATTAAACAATAATAGATGGATGTTTATTAAGCTAATTAGTATATAGACTAGGGTCTATTCACCCGCATTGGGTAATAATAAGCCAATATTTACAAAAAACTGTAAGTAACTGATTAGATAAGTTATAATAGCCGCTGTTGGATTTTAACCAATGATGGTTTGATCTCTTATACTTGAATAAAGATAGTGGTCTTAACAGCGGTGGTTTATACCCTTGTTAATCAATCACATCATTTTTATATATAAGTATAGACAAACATTTGAGCCAGTATTATTGGTATTACCACCTGAGTAAAACAAGAGATGCGGCTTGCTTTTATGAGCAAAAAGCCGTAAAATCTTGCCTTTAATTTTTCCCTGTCGTGTTCGTCGTAAAAGCGTTGGTATGATATCAGCCACGGCACACGGGTTAAACGGAGTCATACAATGTACGCAGTAATCAAAACTGGTGGTAAACAGCACCGTGTAGTCGTCGATGAATTGCTTAAAGTTGAACTACTAAAAGCAGAAAAAGGCGAAACAATCAAATTTGAAGACGTGTTGATGGTTGTTGACGGCGAAACTGTCAAAATCGGTCAGCCTGTCGTTGAAGGCGCTAGCGTAGAAGTTGAAGTGGTTGAACATGGTCGCGGCGAAAAAATCCGTATCATCAAACACAACCGTCGTAAGCATTATCACAAAGAGCAAGGTCACCGCCAATGGTATACCTTGTTAAAAATCAAAGCTATTAATGCCTAATTATTCACTTAGCAATTACTGCTAAATAGCGCACTAAATGCTTAAGAGTTGTCGCATTAGCGATAAGTCACATTAACAAGGAGATTTTCTCATGGCACATAAAAAAGCTGCCGGTTCGAGCCGTAACGGTCGTGATTCAAACCCAAAAATGCTAGGCGTTAAAATCTTTGGTGGCCAAGCTATCACAGCTGGTAACATCATCGTTCGTCAACGTGGTACAGAATTCCACGCAGGCGAAGGCGTTGGCATGGGTCGTGACCATACTTTATTTGCACTAAATGACGGTGTGGTAAAGTTTGCGACCAAAGGTAAATTCAACCGTCGTTATGTTATGGTTGAAAGCGCATAATTGCCCATCTGGGTTATTTTAATCGAAGATTAAAATAGCTTGATGACTAAAAAAAGCCCTTATTACCGTTTGGTAGTAAGGGTTTTTTTATGGTGCTGGTTCTTTAGTAAAAGCAGATTATCAAAAGCAAATGATTATAAATAGTAGGTCATAACATTATCAATAGCTCGCAAACTGCTTTTAAATAACCCTAATTTATATATAAAACAGACAACAAATAGCAGTGAATGCTATGTAACGCTACTGGTTACAAGCGTGTATGGCAGCGGTAGTAATGATTGCAAATCATGACTAGGCGCGTAATAAAAAAACTGGCACACTGTCTGCATTGTTTAATCACGTCAGTTTAAGTTTATTGATTCTGGACTGACTATCGTGAGATAAGCACTTATTGAAAACAAAAATTTTAATTAAAACGTTTTATCTTTATGCTATTTTGCATTTAAAAGAGGATTTATAATGACTTTATTAACAAACAAAACAACCTTAAAACAAAAAGTAATGAGCGGTGCTTTAGCGGGTGTATTGATGACCTCACTTGGTGTTGCCGCGCCGATGATGGCTTTAACGCAATCGGCAACGGCTGCTCCGGCTGATAATCTGACTGCCGCCAAACGCTTAAACAAATTATTAAGTAATACCAAAAGTATGACCGCTAACTTTAGCCAAACCACCAAAGGCGCAAATAGTGGTACCTTTACGGGTACGATGAGTGTGCAGCGTCCAAATAACTTCCGCTGGGAAACCAAGTCGCCGTCAGAGCAGCTGATTGTGGCAAATGGCAGCTCGATGTGGGTTTATGATAAGGATTTGGAGCAAGCGACCAAGCAAAATGTCGATAGCCAAGTGGGTAATACCCCAGCGTTATTGTTGTCAGGTGATCCAAGCAAAATTGATAAGAACTTTAAAATCACTCAGCCATACGCCAATAAAAACTACTATGTATTATATCCAAAGTCAGAGAGTGCCAGCTTTAAGAGCTTATCGATGAGCTTTAGCGGTGGTAAGCCTGTGATGATGGTATTGAATGATAGTTTAGGACAAACCACGACGATTAAGTTTAGTGGTATCAAAATGAACCCAAGTATCGGTAGCAGTCAGTTTAAATTTACGCCACCAAAGGGCGTTGATATTATTAATCAATAATTATTAATCAATAATTATTAATCAATAATTATTAATCAATAATCAGTACTGTGAATCTAACCGTACTTATTTAAAAAAACTGGTTTAAAAATTTGCTTTAAAAACTGGTTTCAAAAAAAGGACAAGCCTATTCGGTTTGTCCTTTTTTATGGGAGTAAGAATAATGTGCAGGTCTTATTTTAAGCTAACTAATAGAATGCTTTGATGCTAACTAAGAGTTTTGATGCTGAATAGGAGAATGCTTTGATGCTAAGACAGCGCTTTAATAGCTTCCATATCTGGCAATGCGGGCAGCTCATCTAAATTGGTCAATCCAAACGCATCTAAAAATTGCGGCGTGGTATGTAGCAGTGCAGGGCGGCCCAAGGTTTCTTTGTAACCTTTCTCTTCAATCCAACCTTTATCAAATAATTGGCGCAGTATGTTACTCGATAGCGTCACACCGCGCACGTGCTCGATGCCACCGCGTGTCACCGGCTGCTTATAGGCGATGACACTCAACGTTTCAAGCAGGGCTTGGCTGAGGCGTTCTTGTCGCTGCGGGAATACACGCTGAATTAACGGACTATAGCTATCTGCTATTTGTAGCCGATAACCACTGGCCGTCTCATGTAAGGTCAGTACACCAGAATCTAGACGCTGTTGTAATATCTCCAACGCTCGCGCAAGCTCTTTAGTATTTAACGATAACTGCTTCTTTAGCACATTGGCAGTAAGGGGCGCTTCAGAGGCGTGCAGGAGCACCTCGATATGTTTGCTCATCTCATCTAAGTGTCGCTGCTGCGTATCTGTCATTGCACATATTCTCTATTAAAGGCCATTAAGCATTAAGCCAGCCACTGTAACGTTAATTGTCCTATGTGGCTGTTTGCTGCAAACTCATCGTCAGCAGCAGTATCGTGACCTTTTAAATCAGCGTTTATAACACCAACCAACTGCCGTTTCATTAGCTCTAACACTGCGACAAAGCTAACCACCACACCTATCTTACCTTGAGTTTTATCCAATAGCTCATAAAACGAGTGCGCGCCATCCGTGCTTAGCTGCCTGCTAATACTGGCAATACGGTCAGAAAGGGGTATGGCATCAACTTTGATAGTATGCATCTGATAGTCGGGCTGCAGTTGCATTTTAAATAAGCTATCAATCAAAAGGTTCGGCGAGTAACTGGGTAATTCCGCATTCATAACGTCTTGACTGGGCATACTGACCATCGCTAAAAACACATCGCGCTCAAGACGTACCAGATTGTCCAAACGCTGACTGGCCAGTTTAATTTGCGCATATTCTTCAAGGCGCTCAATCAGCTCAGCTTTTGGATCACGCTCATCGCTCGGCGTTTCGGGCTTTGGTAGTAGCAGCTCGGTTTTAATCGCAATCAAGGTTGATGCCATCAGCAGATAGTCACCGGCCAATTCAAAATGTTCGGTATCCAGCTCATTGATATAAGCCAAATACTGCTCCGTAATTGGCAATATCGGCATTTGGGTCAGATCAACGTTGTTTTTTTTGACCAGATATAATAAAAAATCTAATGGTCCTGCAAACTGCTCTAACCAAATGGCAAACGCTTGCGGCGGCACATATAAATCTTCTGGTAGATGCTGCACTGGCGTCTGATAAATGCGCAGCGCCATATCATTAACAACTAAATGGTCGTGTTGGCCATCATGCTCGCCATTGCTATCTATAAGCTCAGAGTTTTGATACGCGCCTACAAGAGAAGCGGCTTTTGTTAAAGCCGCTGGTTGATTTGTTAGCTCAGTCTGCACGCTTAGCATCCGCTTTGATTACGATAAGTTAAAGCAGTCAAAGACTTACTTAAGCTTAGCAAGTGGACGGATACCAATGGCACGACGAGTCTTATCTAGTTGCTTACGACTATGGCGTCGCGCTTTTTCTGCGCCCATTTGTAAGATTTCTTCCAGCTCTTTTGGATTTGCCATAAGCTCTTCATAACGCGCGCGGAATGGAGCAATCTCGCTATTGATTTTGTCAAACAGGGCTTGCTTGGCATCACCCCAGCCAATACCTGCGGCATACTGCGCCCGCATATCTGCAATCTCGGTAGGCGTCGCAAAAGCTTTATAAATCTCGAAAATAGCTGAATCATCAGGGTCTTTTGGCTCAGCCGGTAACTGCGAGTTGGTCACAATTTTCATGATGGCTTTATGCATCTGCTTTTCGGCGCTGACTTGCGGATTAGAATCACCAAATAATGGGATGGTATTGCCATAGCTCTTGCTCATTTTGCGTCCATCAAGACCCGTCAGTAGTGGGATATCGTCATCTACAACCGCAGATGGGAGCGTAAATAAAGCCTTATAGCGATGGTTAAAGGTGCCTGCAATATCACGTGCCATCTCGACATGCTGAATCTGGTCTCGACCAACAGGCACATGCGTGGCGTTGAACATCAAAATATCGGCTGCCATCAGCACAGGGTAGCCAAATAAACCCATATTGATACCTTGGTCAGGATCGACATCTTCTTTTTGCATATTGATGTCGACTGCCGCTTTATAAGCATGCGCCCGGTTCATCAAACCTTTGGCGCATGAGCAGTTTAAAATCCAGGCAAGCTCTGGTATTTCGGGCACATCTGATTGACGGTAAAAGGTCACACGCTCAGGGTCAAGACCACAGGCAATCCAAGTCGCTGCAATGGCTTTGGTCGATTCATGAATAATAGCAGGGTCATAACAGCCGATAATGCCATGGTAATCTGCCAAAAAGAAAAACGCTTCGTCGTCACTGTTTTGGATAGACTGAATCGCTGGACGAATCGCGCCAACGTAATTGCCTAAATGTAAAGTGCCAGTCGGTTTGATGCCGGTTAGGATACGTTTACTTTCTATTTTAGCTGCGTCTGTAACTGCGTCAGTTTGGGTGCTCATGAAAAATCCATTGTTTTGTTTCTCACGTTATTATTGATATCAGTGAGTTATTGGTGTAAATGAGTTATTAATATAACTAAGTTAATAATATAAATGATATGCAGAATAAAAATATCAGCTGCAAAGTATAGCAAATTTCGTCGCGATGTTATTGCCAAAAAAGGCTACCGATAGATATCAGTACGACCATTAGGGCCGTTTTTAAAGCGGCGATGAAACCACATCCACTGGGTCGGATCGATACGAATCAATCCTTCTAGCACTTCATTAACGCGCGTTGCATCGGCAATCTCGTCATCACTTGGATAATTATCAAGCTCTGGCGTAATGGTTAAATGATAATGCGGACGTTTGCCCTTTGGTAGGCTATCTGGCGTTTGCCGATAGGTATGCAGTGCCATAAGTGCAGGCGGATGCTGTTTGTCGCCCAGTTTGGCCATACGCCGTGAGGCGGTAATAGTCGCTGCTGGCACACCAAAAAATGGTGCCATGACGCCTTGTTTTAATCCGTAATCTTGGTCAGGTGAGTACCAAATCACGTGGCCTGCTTTAATCGACTCAACAAAGCTACGCATATCCCTACTAGCTATTTGCTTACTTAATATATTGGTGCGTCCATTATAGATAAACCAATCGAGCAAAGCGTTATTCTGCGGACGATACATGCCATCCAAAGGGAAAAACTGCGTACATAGCATACCGCCAAGATCGAGCATCGTATAATGTGCCCCGAGCAAAATCACAGGACGACCTTGGTTTTGGGCATTAACTAAGTGCTGTAAGCCTGAGATAGAAACCGTACGCGTGAAAATGTTGGGACGAAACCAAGCGCATAGCGTTTCAAACACCCCAATACCTTGATTGACAAAAACTTGCTTTGCCATCAGCTCGTGCTCAGCTTCGGGCTTTTCTGGAAAGGCCAATCTTAGGTTAATCAAGGTATCACGTCTGCGTGAGCTTGCTACTTTGTAGATTAAAATACCCAGCTTACGACCTAGCCAAAACTGCCAACGTAATGGCAGATATATCATCGGTAGAAAGATCGCCAAGACTAGCCAAATACCCCAATATTTAGGCAATAAAAACTGCCATTGAAAGGGTTTCTTATCCACTTGCGCCGTTTGCTTATGCGTTTGCGTAATCGTTGGCGTGCCGATAGGGATAGCAGGTGACTTAGCCATTTTGCTATGTTTATTGTTATGCTCACCCGCCGTCGGTGTTGGCATATCGGTTCTTGCGGGCTTACTAGGGTCGTATTGTTCGGGGGCTTTCATAATGAGGACAAGGTAATAAAAGTTATGATTATGATGAGGCAGTGAGCGCGGCTTTGCAAGGTGATTTATGCACAAAAACTGGCACAGGTAAAAACCATCATTCAAAAATCCTCCCTAAAAACTGTCGTTAAAAAAGCATGGCTAAAAATAATCGCTAAAAGCCAGCCATAAAAAAACCTTATAAGCTATGACCAGCTTATAAGGTTTTGCAAATCTATTCTTTTGCTTAATACTGCTATAACGACTCTGAGATAAAGACGGAAGCAGTAAAAAGCAAAGAGATAGCTTTGATTAACGTTTCGAGAATTGTGGACGTTTACGTGCTTTACGTAGACCCAATTTCTTACGTTCAACTTGACGTGAGTCACGAGTAACAAAACCAGCTGCTTTTAGAGCAGGTTTGTTAGACTCATCAAGCTCAATCAATGCACGCGTGATGCCGTGACGGATTGCGCCAGCTTGACCACTAATACCGCCACCTTTTACAGTGATGTAAAGGTCATAAGCAGTAGGGGTGTCAAGTAATTCTAAAGGCTGACGAACAACCATGCGCGACGTTTCGCGGCTGAAATACTCATCAAGTGGTTTGCCGTTAACAACGATAGCACCAGTACCTTTAGCTAAAAAGACACGAGCGGTAGAAGTTTTGCGACGACCAGTTCCGTAATTGCGTTCCATAAGTATATCCTTAGATGTCTAGTTCTTTAGGTTGCTGAGCTTCATGTGGATGTTCGGTACCCGCATATAGTTTCAGCTTTTTGATCATCGCGTAGCCAAGAGGACCTTTTGGAAGCATACCCTTAACCGCTTTGTGTAGAACATCTTCAGGCTTATGTGCAATCAGCTTGGTGAAGTTGGTTTCTTTAATACCGCCTGGGTAACCACTGTGACGATAGTACTTTTTATCTTGTGCTTTTTTACCCGTTACCGCGATTTTCTCTGCGTTGATAACAACGATAAAATCACCAGTATCTACGTGAGGCGTATAACAAGTCTTATGTTTGCCACGTAAGCGTGTAGCGATTTGAGTAGCTAGGCGACCAAGGGTTTTGCCGTCAGCATCTACGACATACCAGTCATGGGTCACTTCAGCTGGTTTTGCACTAAGTGTTTTCATGATAAAACCTTAAAATTAGAATTCGTTGAGAGTTTAGCTGGGAACGGGGCTCTCAAAAAACAGACTGCACATTATAAGCAGTAGCGCCTACGCTTGCAAGCTGCATTGGGGTTTATTTTCGCCTTATATACATTAAACTGCAGCGTTGGCCAGTTTTTTAGCGGTTTTAAACATTTGTAAAATTTGTTAATGGCTTTCGTTAACCGGACAATTATGACGGCAATAGACGATAAAGTCCAGCGACAACTTGTCCGACTTTAGTTTGTTTTAAGCACTCAAAACCTATGATGCCTTGCGTTGTCTCTGCTTGAGGCGCAGAGTTCTCGTTAAGACTGGCTACCAATTGATTCAATTGCAGGGTTAAATCTTTATCCGCTTCTAAATAAATCAGCGTTTCTGTCGAGATTAAGGACTGTTTTATCAATGCCATTAAAATCGGCTGCCATAAGTCTTGGGCATAAGGTGGGTCGATAAAGACGATATCAAAATGATGAGGAAGGGTTTGGTTTTGGGTCAGTACTTGCTCGGCTGTGCCTTGAACGATTTGATAATTAGCGGTATCGAGGCGTAATTGTTCGGCGCTTTGGCGCAGCATGTCGCTTTGTGCCGCATTTATTTCGATAAAGGTGGTATGCGCCGCGCCGCGTGATAATGCTTCGAAGCCTAAAACACCGCTGCCAGCGCAGCTATCAAGCACTTGGGCGTCATGAATATCAGCAATCAACCAATTAAATAAGGTTTCACGCAAACGGTCTGGGGTCGGACGCAAGCCTTCGGCATCGATAAAACTCACGCTACGGCGCTTAAACTGACCACCGATAATACGTACATCACCAGCAGCACTGTTTTTCGTTTTTGCTTTATGTGTTTTTTTAGGCTGTCGCGTACTGGATGTTTTTTTCATAGCGCTTTCTTATTAACCCTGTTATTAACTATCTTATCAACCGTTTTATTGACTCACGCTATCATCACTCAGAGGTAGCAGCGGTCGTAGTTGTTTCCGCACCTTGCGCTTCTGCTTGCTCTGCGAGCGCCTGTTCTTTATCACGTACTGCATCACGCATGGCTTTCTCAAACGCTTTTTGCCGTTTAATGACTTTTAATTGATCGGCAGTAGGTGGCAAAATAGGATCGGTTTTACGCTGTAACATCCAGTAATCAAACAAGGCGCGCCCGATAGGAGCTGCAACGGCACTACCGCCACCGCCGTTTTCGACCAATACCGCAAGGGCGATTTCTGGTGCTTCAACAGGGGCAAAACCATTAAACCAAGCGTGATCCCAATGGCGTTTATCAAGGGCGGCTTTATTATAGCTTTTACCTTGGGCAATCGATTTCACCTGTGCGGTTCCGGTTTTACCAGCAATGCGATAGCGCGGCGTATAAATACCACGCCCTGTACCTGCTTTGATGGTGTCTTCCATCGCATCGTGCATACGCAACCAGTCGGAAGGTTTACCGTTATATTCGATTTTGCCATCAGGCTTGGTAATCACGTCGACCGCTGCTGCCCCGTCGCTACTTTTTAATAAATGCGGGGTGATATGATAGCCCTTATTGGCGGTCATGGCGGTGGCATTGGCAATCTGTAACGGTGTGGCCAAGAAATACCCTTGTCCGATGCTAACAGAGATGGTTTCACCCGGTAGCCACCCTTTATCATAGGTGTCTTTTTTCCATTTTGGCGAGGGCATAATGCCTGGTTTTTCATTGGGTAGGTCAATACCCGTTTGTTCGCCAAAACCAAAGCGTACCATCCAGTCGTGCAAGCGCTGAATGCCCATCTCGTATGCCAGCTTATAATAATAAGTATCGACCGACATCACGATAGATTTCTTTAAATCCACCGTACCGTGTCCGCCTTTTTTCCAGTCACGAAAACGGTGTGAATCACCGGGCAGACTAAAATAGCCGGGGTCGTAAATGGTGGTTTCCCAATCACGTAAGCCGTAATGAATACCGCCTAAACCTTCAAAGGGCTTAATCGTTGAGCCGGGCGGATAGGTGCCTTGTAGCGCGCGATTATAGAGCGGCTGATCAAGGTCTTCTCGCAGGTCACCATAATCTCTAAAAGAGATACCGGAGATAAAAGGATTGGGGTCGTAGCTTGGATTACTGACGAACGCCAATACATCGCCGTTTTTTGGGTCGATGGCGACGATGGCGCCGCGGCGACCATCAAGCTGCTGCTGAGCAATGGTCTGTAAGCCATAATCTAAACTTAGAGTGATATCATTACCAGCGATTGGCGCTTTGGTATCGAGCTGGCGTATGACATTGCCGTGCGCATCGGTTTCTACGGACTGATAGCCCGGCTGTCCAAGTAAAATATCTTCATAAAAATCTTCAATACCAATCTTGCCGATAAGGTCGGTGCCGGCATAGCGATCTTTATTGATTTGCTTGGACTCTTTATCGTTAATCCGTCCAACGTAACCAATCACATGGGCAAACAGCTCATCATAAGGATAAGAGCGCGTGAGCTTGCTCTGAATACTGACGCCACGAAAAAAGGGTTTTCGCTCACTAAACTGTGCCAATTGTGCTTCAGTTAAATCAATCTTGATGGTCACAGGGTCATTTTTGGTTTTGCTTAAGCGAGCCAAGATATCGGTGATATTTTCATCTGTTAAATCAAAGATAGGCGCGAGCAAATTTAGCGTACGTTCTGGGTCTTCGACTTCATCAGGGCTCAGCATGGCAGTAAATACTGGCTGATTGTCCGCAAGGATAACGCCGTTTCGATCGTAAATATAACCGCGACTGGGCGGCGCAGAAATCAGCTTAATGCGATTGTTATCGGCTTGGGTGGTGTACTTATCGTGGGCATAGACTTGCAGATAACCATAGCGCGCAATCAAAGCCGTCAAACCCAAAAACATGCACAGCCCAAGGATAATAACGCGGCTGGTAAAAATGCGATTAACCTGTTCGGTATCGGGAGTGAGCGGTTTGTTCATATAAAGTCAGTACCCGGACGGTCAGTGAATCGGTCGTTTATGAATTGATAAGTTGATAATGAATAAATCAATAACAGTTAGTGAGAAATAGAGGGCGCTAGATTGATGCATTTAAAGCGAGGTGAGCATAAAGGATAAGCCACACTCTTTCAATAACATAGCCTGATATTTTATCAATAAATCTCGATTGATTTGCTTGAGTATAGCGGCTAACCATTCACGCAAGGCAACCATAAATTATAACAGAACAAATGCATTGACGCAGTACGCCGTTATTTATTTTATAGGGTCGTCATTATACTAATTATCTTTGTTGTTAGCATGGCTGTTGTCGCCGTTTTTAGTGTTGCTATTTGGGTTCTCTTTACATCGAATTAGACACTGTAACGGTTGATATGCTGATGGTTCATGCTGCTAGATGATAGTAAAGGTTTTAGGAGTGAGAGTAGCGGGCAAAACGTGTCATCGCTAGTCACAACTTGCCGAGGGTCGATATGTGCTAATGAATAGCAAGTATGCTAGAATCAGGCGATTTATTTCAGCCAGTTAGCGCGTTATTTCTTAGCTATGTGGTTATTGGGGATAGAGCGGCTTTTTGTTAAGCGTTCTTAATCTGCTCAGGATATTTGGTTAACAACGACAATCATTACCTCAAGGATAATTAGAGTCATGGATGCAAATTCATTGTGGCAGACGATAGCGGAACATCCCGAGTTTTTTGCTATGCTGACCATTCCACCGGTGACCGCATTTGTCACTTGGATACATGTGTGGATGGCGCTCAAGATGCTATTTTATCCGGTTAAGTTTTGGGGTATTCGGATTCCAAACTTTCCGTTTTTTGGCTTACCGGGCTTAGGTTGGCAAGGTATTGTACCGCGAAAGGCTGGTAAGATATCGGGTGTTATCGTTGATCAGACGCTCTCAAAGCTCGGTTCGCTCGATGAGTTTTTTCAGGCGATGGAGCCTGCGCAGATGGCGGTATTTATCACCAATGCGGTCGATGAAAACCTTGAAGTATTGATTGATGAGATTATGCTTGATCATTCGCCAGCGCTGTGGGGCAATCTTCCTTACGCATTAAAGCGCCGCGTCTATGCCCAAGCGCATCAAGAGTTGCCAAATATTATGCAATCCTTGGTGACAGATTTGACCTATCACGTTGAAGATTTGGTCGATATGCGTAAAATGATTGTCAATAAAATGGAAAGCGACCGTCGCTTGATGGTCAATATGTTCCTCAAAGTCGGGCAAAAAGAGATCGATTTTATTTGGCATATCAGTGCCTTGATTGGCTTGATATTCGGTATTATCCAAATGTTTATATTTTTGGTGGTGCCGCAGCATTGGACCGTACCGTTTTTTGCCGCCATTTGGGGTTTTCTGACCAACTGGATTGCGATTTGGATGGTCTTTAACCCTGTTGAGCCGCATTTTATCCCTTATGTGAAGTTTTTTGCCCTGCAAAGCCGCTTTCCATTTATTAAGCCGCAGCTACCGCATATCGCTCAATACCGCTTTCAAGGCGGCTTTATGAAGCGCCAAGAGGAAGTCTCTGAGGTTTTTGCTGAGATTGTGGTCAAAGATTTGGTGACACTTGAGAACATCATGAATGAGATGATGTATGGTGACCGCGCCATAGAAACGCGTGAGCTGATGAAATCTCACCTGTATAAGGTGTTAGAATCGCCAGTTATCAGTACCACATTAAGAGTAGGACTGGGTCGCCGTGAGTTTGGGCAATTAAAAAATACCATTATCGACAAATCAATCGTCGCTACCATGGTGCCACTGCGTGATCCTGAGCTCAATGAAAGCCGAGCCAGTAAAATATTTGGGCTATTTCGTGACCGTATTCGCGCGCTATCACCCGATGAGTTTCAAAACCTATTGCGTCCCGCTTTTCGTGAAGATGAGATGACGCTGATTGTACTGGGCGGCTTGACAGGCTTTTTGGCAGGTTGGTTACATCTGGTCTTGGTGTTTTTCCCTGCCATGCAGTGATAGATGGTTTTTTATGTTCTTTACACACATCGCATACAGAGTGGATACAGAAACGTGACAAGTTGACGCTAATGTACCATGCTGTAAGCGCCTGTAGCTGCAACGGCTGATGGTGATAAGCGTATAATAATAGCAACCGAAAACACCTACAGTAACGAATACGGGATACTTTCGAATATCCCGCAACACCAATCCCTAAAATAAACAATGACCGTATTAAGGTAAACAAGGTTAGACCGTATGTTAATCACAGAATTGGGTTATTTTGCCTTGCTGGCCGCTTTCGTATTGGCGATTTTGCAGGTGGTACTACCAACTATTGGTGTCATGAATAACCATGTTGCTTGGCAGCGTCTTGCACCAAGCTTAGCATGGGCGCAGTTTGCGGCCATGATTGTCTCGTTTGGTGCATTGATGGCAGGCTTTTATTTTAATGACTTTAGCTTGGTCTACGTCACTCAGCATTCTAATACCTTGTTGCCTTGGTATTATAAATTGTCCGCGACGTGGGGCGGGCATGAAGGCTCGCTATTGCTTTGGATGACCATCATGGCCACTTGGTGTGCCTTGGTCTCCTACTTTAGCCGTGGTTTGCCATTGTCAATGCGCGCACGCGTACTGGTGATATTGGCGGGCGTACAGATGATGATGCTGGCGATGTTAATCTTCACCTCATCACCGTTTGATCGCACCTTGCCAAACTTACCGGTCGATGGCACGGATTTAAACCCTGTGCTCCAAGATTTCGGTTTGATTATCCATCCACCGATGCTTTATATGGGCTATGTGGGTATGGTTGTGCCGTTTGCCTTTTGTATGGCGGCATTATGGGAAGGGCGCTTGGATGCGGTCTGGACCCGTTGGTCGCGTCCATGGGCGCTGGCTGCTTGGGGTTTTTTGACCATTGGTATCGCGCTTGGCTCTTGGTGGGCGTATTACGAGCTTGGCTGGGGCGGTTGGTGGTTCTGGGATCCGGTAGAAAACGCTTCACTGATGCCTTGGCTTGCCGGTTTAGCCTTGCTGCATTCGTTGGCCGTGACTGAGAAGCGCGGTGTGTTTAAAGCGTGGACCATTATGCTGGCCATCTTTGCTTTTGCCTTAAGTCTCTTGGGTACTTTCCTTGTACGCTCTGGGGTCATTACCTCGGTGCATTCGTTTGCTGCCGACCCAACGCGTGGCCTAGTCATTTTAGTGATTCTGGGCATTATCGTTGGTGGTGGACTGCTGATGTTTGCCATTCGCGGTTGGCGTTTGACGGTTGAAAGTCAGTACCAGCTGGTATCACGTGAATCATTTTTAGTGATTAATAACGTTATTATACTCATTGCAACCTTAGTGGTATTACTTGGGACGCTTTATCCTATTATCGCTGACTCCTTTAATTTGGGTCAGGTTTCTGTAGGCCCTCCATATTTCAATGCGCTATTTGTGCCATTAACTTGGTTGCTGCTAATAGCGATGGGCATGGGTTCTAATATCCGCTGGAAGAAGGACAGTCGTCCGCTATTGGGCGCAGGCATGGTCATTGCGGTCAGCAGTCTGGTATTGGCGGCGATTATTGCTTATTTTGTCAGCCCGTCCGATATGCTTAATATTGGCGTGACGCTAGCGGTGAGCTTTTGGGTCTTATTTTGGATGGTCGTCGACTTTAAAGACAAAACCAAAAATGCCCCGAGTTTCTTTAAGGGTCTAGGTCAGTTACGTTTGAGCTATTGGGGTCAACAGACCGCGCATATTGGGGTAATCATAGCCGTCATCGGTGTTGCCTTTACCAGTACCTTGAGTATCGAGCGTGATGTGGCACTGGGCGAAAATGATACCGTGCATGTGCAAGGCTATGACTTTGAAGTTAAAGACTTCCATGAGGTCAGAGGCAGTAACTTTGATGGTATGCAAGCGCAGGTCGAGGTGACCAAAGACGGTCAAAAAGTGACGACCTTGTATCCTGAAAAACGTACTTATGTGATTAGTATGATGCCAATGACCGAGGCGGCGATTGATGCCAGCCTCATGCGTGACGTCTATGTGGCACTCGGCGAACCTATCGCTGAAGACAGTAATAAGTGGGCGGTACGTATTTATGTTAAGCCGCTCATTCGTTGGATATGGCTTGGCGCGATTATCATGGCATTAGGTGGTTTATTAAGTATGCTCGATAGCCGCTATCGTATTAAAAAGACTAAAACATCCGCTCAAATTGCGGCAAATAAAGCCGGCTTTATCACTGAAGCTGAAATAGGGGAGAAATAAGATGAGTCAATCAGATAATTCTTCCCAAAAAACGCCTGACAATAAAGGTGCTGCTAACAACAAAGCGGCTGCTAATAATAAACCTACTAAAACCATGAAAAAAAGCCAGATGAAAATATGGTTTTTGATTCCGCTGATTGTCTTTGCTGGTTTTGTGGTCATGCTGTATATGCGCTTGGGTCAGCCGACGGATATCGTCACCAACACTGCGCTTGAGCGTCCGGTGCCGACGTTTGAGCTGCCATTATTGTCAGATACCAGTCGTATCATGACCAACGACAATCTGCCAGATCAGCCGTTTTTGATGAACATTTGGGGCTCTTGGTGCCCAACTTGTATCATTGAGCATCCTTTTTTGATGCAATTAGAAGAACGCGGTGTCAATCTGGTTGGGGTGAACTATAAAGATGATATCGGTAATGCCCTAGGATATCTAAATCGCGGCGGCGATCCTTTTTCGATGTCTATTCAGGATTTGTCCGGTCAATTTGCCCTAGACTTAGGGCTGACTGGCGCGCCTGAAACCTTTGTGGTTGATGGTGAAGGTATTATTCGTCAGCATATCGTTGGTGAGATTAATGAGAGCAATTGGCAAAGCCGTATCACGCCTTGCTTGATGCTGCTCAATGAAGCTGATAAGAACAATGTTAGCCCAGACGCTACTCAGGTTAAGGAGATGTGCAAATGACGGCTCTCTACTTAAAAGCTAGACA